>NZ_SMMH01000001.1 GCF_004634215.1 Deinococcus fonticola
TCTTGCGCAGCGGGACCGCGCTGAGAACGTACTGTAGGATAGCCATTAGACCCATTGGAAGCGGTGTGTTCACAGCCCCATTTTCGGTGGGTCTTTCTTTGTGACCTCAAAACTGCACGAACCATTGACGCAACTGAACACCGTAAATGCACATGGACTTATACCAGTAGCGCATTTCCCCCGGTTCCAGCTTGCACAACAACGCCCAGACAGGAATCCCGTTCACTCTGGAATTCGCCTTTAAGCGGATGCAAGGCAAAACATGGAGACGTTTCAGGGCTTGGAACCACTTCTTCCCTATGAATTCCCGGTCAGCCAGCAGATAAACCGTTTTCCCCGCCAGGAGCGGCATCACCGCTTCCAGAAGTTCGATCCGCTGCTCAGAGGTGCTGTTGGCACGGTGTGGAATGAGTGTCCAAGCGAGGGGGAAGGAGAACGTGCGCCAGGAGACGCTCAAAATCAAGAAGTTGATGTCCTGCTGACCCCACTTCCAGTTTGTACGATCCAGCAGGAGCAGCACTTGCTGCTCCTGACGCAAGAATGAAAGGACAAATCTGGCAATCATGGTCTGGGACAGCGGATACTGCATGAAACGCTTGAGTCTCTTGTAGACGCTGTTCTCGTTTTCACCAAGTTGGACGACGGGGACAAGACGCCACAGCACGATACTGCGGGTTTGAATCATGCCCAGAATCAGGGCGCATAGAACGACCAGTCTGCGGGGGTCAATCTCGAAGTGAGCTTGGAGCGTGGCAAACAGGTCATACTGAGGATGTCGGCTTCGTCGGTCTTTCATCGCAGAAAAAACCGTACAGGAGCCGACTTTCTTCGTCTACCCCAAACTTTTGTACCCTAGAGAGAAAAGTTTTAGGGGGCAGACATGGAAGCATCCTTGGCGCCCGAGCGCCGGGCAGACCGCATGCCAGACTGAGGGTATGCCGCCCCTGCGTCTCGCTTCCCTGGTGTCCAGCAACAGTGACATTCTCGCCGCGTTGGGGGTGACTTCGTGGGTGGTGGCCGCCGACCACCACAGTGACGCGCCCGGTCTGGAGCAGGCCCGCCGGGTCGGCCCGGACTTGAACATCGACATCCCGGCGCTGGTGGCAACGAAGCCGGATCTGGTGCTGGCCAGCCTCAGCGTGCCGGGTCTGGAGCAGGTCGTGGACGGCGTGCAAAAGGCCGGCTTGCCGCTGCTGGTGCTTGACCCGATCAGTGTCGCGGACGCGCAGGAGGACGTGCGCCGCATCGGGCGGGCACTGGGCCTGGACGCCAGGGCCGAGCAGGTGGTGCAGGGCTGGCAGGCCGAGATGCAGCGCCTGCGCCGCGCTTACCCGCGCCCGCCGCGCGTGGTGGTCGAGTGGTGGCCGCGCCCCGTGATCAACGCCACGCAGGACTCCTGGGTCACGGACCTGCTGGCCGACCTGGGGGCCGAGAACGCCTTCGCGGACAGACCGGGCCGCAGCGCCCCCATGCACTGGCCCGAGGTGGTGGACGCCCGGCCCGACCTGATCGTGTGCTCGTGGTGCGGCGCGAAGAAACTGCGCCCCGAGGTAATTGCGGCGCGGGGCCTGCCGGTGCCGGTCATCCCGGTGCTGGAAAGTGGTCTAGGCCGCCCCGGCCCGCGCCTGGTCGAGGGCGCCCGGCAGATCGCGGCGGCCCTGGAACATCTGGTTCTGACAGAAGAGGCTTTGACGGAAGGGGTAAGCAGGGTGCAGGAGCCGACGCTATAGGCCTTCCTGGCGGGCTTCTCCACTGACCCCTTCCTCATCCCCGATCCCCTCCCAGTACGCCTGCAAATCCGGAGCCAGCGGCACTTCGGCCACGAACTGAGCGCCCTCCCACGGAAAAGCCAGGCGGGCGGCGTGCAGCGCCTGGCGCGCCAGCCCCAGCCGCGCGGTCAGCTGCGGCGTCTGCCCGGTTTCCATGAATTCCAGAAACACATTGGGGTCAAGGCCATAAATCTTGTCGCCGACCATCGGCAGGCCCAGGTGCGACAGGTGCGCCCGGATCTGGTGCAGCCGGCCACTGCGCGGATAAGCCTCGATCAGCGTGTGCTGCCCGCGCCGCCCGGCCACCCGGAAGTCGGTCACGGCGGGCCGCCCATCCGGCACCACCGCCTGCCGGATGACCACCCTGTTCGCGCCGCCCAGGCCCAGTTCCCCCAGTGGAGCGTCCAGCGTGCGGCGTTCCCACTCGGGCGAGCCGTGAACGATGGCCAGGTACGTTTTCCCGACCAGGTGCGTTTTGAACAGCGTGTAGAACCGGCGGGCGGCGTCGCTGTCACGCGTCAGCAGCTGCGCTCCGCTGGTTTCCCTATCCAGGCGGTGCGGCGGGGCCAGGTCGGCCTCGCCCGTTTCGGCCCGCATAAACGTCAGCAAGTCCGGCACGTCCACCCGCCCCTTCACCGGGTGCGTCAGCCACAGCGCCGGTTTGTGAACCACGTAGAAATCCGGGTGTTCCACGATGACGCGCGGTTTCTCTGCCGGCGGCAGAAGAGCATCACGGCTCACCGGGGATTCCCGGGCATCAGCGACATCAGGGCAGCGTCGGGCCGTCGGTGCGTCACGAGAAATTCCTTTCTCCTGCACTTTTCGGATAGGGGAAGGCCTGACTTCACTAGATTTCCCAGACGCTCTGATACGGGCGGTCTTTCAGGCGGGCGGCCAGGTCGACGCCGCGTTCCACGGTGCGGTGCAGGCGCCCGGCCAGCCACTCGCCCGGTACCTCGGGGGCGTCCCAGTGGGCCGAGGTGGCGTACACGAAGTGCGGGTTGACGACGCACTTGAAGTCGAACATCAGGCCCAGCGCGAAGGCCCCGTGACTCAGATAGCCGTGATCCAGGCCGCCCGACACCAGGAACGTCACGGGCCGGTCGAACCACGCGCCGTGCAGGCCGCGCCCGTCGTCGCTGCTGCCGGTGAGTTCCACCAGGGCCTTGGCGCCGCTGCCCACCCCCCAGTTGTACACCGGCACGCCCATGAACACCCCGTCCGCTTCCTGAATGGCCCGGTGATAAGCCGCGAACGCCGGGTGTTCGTAGCAGCCGTCGCCGCCCTGCACGGTCTGCCCCTGAACATTATCGAACGGCGGCAGGGGGGTGATTCGCAGGTCGAGCAGCGTCACCGCGTGACCGGCGGCGGCCAGTTGACGGGCGGCCAGGGTACACAGCCAGGCGCTGCGGCTTTCCGGGTCGAGGCTGGTCGAGAGAACGGTGAATTTCAGGCGTGGGGGAGGGAAGCTCATACAGTGCGCCTACACTGTAGCGGATGAACTCCCGCGCTCTCCTGGCCCTGCTGTGCTGCGCCGCGCCGCTGCTTGGCGGGTGCCGTTACAACTTCGTGCCCCTGATTCCCCGTCCGGTGGACTTCAAGCTGCCCGTGCGCATCGTGGAGGCCAGCCTGACCCGTGAGAAGACCGAACTGGTGCTGAAGGCCAGAATCGACGGCAAGTTCGACCCCGGTTACCTGACCGTCAACTGGTTCGACAACTCCAGACCCATCGGGCAGGACAGCGTTTACCTCGATACCGCCCAGCGCGACGTGACCTTCCGGCTGACCGCGCCGCAGCAGGCCGCCTACCGCGCCACCCTCACCTTCGGCGGGGCGCTGCTGCGGCAGGTCGAACTGTACGAGGTCGAGCCTTGAGCACCTCCCCCACCTCCACCTGCCCCACCTATCAGGGCGTCGTCGAGTGGACGGCCGGCACGGCGCAGCGCTTCATCTGGCGCGGCGGACGCACCGAACCTTACCGCACCGAAGCGCGGCCCGCCCCCGTGAATTACGGCTGCCTGCCGGCCCTCTGGAACCCCGCCGACCACGCCGAGGTGGACGCCGTGTGGCTGGGCGAACCGCGCCCCGTGGGCACGCTGGTGCAGGCCACGCCCTCGGGGCTGCTGCACTTGCAGGACGGCGACCATAAAGTCGTCTTTGGCCCTCTGGAGGATGCCCAGGCCCTGCTGGACTGGTTTCCCGCGGAACGTGGGGCGCGGCTGCTGGCGCCAGCGGACGCGTTGGCCTGGCTGGAGAGCCTGCCCCTCCCCCCCCACCCCTGACGGCCTGTCCGGCGCGGCGCCTGCCCAGAGCACGGGCCAGACGCTATGCTGCCGGCATGGTATGGCTGTTTGCCTTTTTCGTGTTCCTGAGTGCTTCCATGATCCTGTGGGCGACGCTGGGGCCACTGAAAACGACGTCGAATGTGCGGGTGTTGCAGGGGCTGGCCGCCCTGCAGTACGCCGCCGTGGTGGTGCTGCTGGGAGCCAAATGGCTGGGGAAGGTCTGACGGGAGGCGTATGAATGAGTGAAGTGCACACGATTGATCTGATGTTTCAGGAGACGCCGGGCGTCATCGCCGCGTTCGTCTTCGATACCGGGGACGGGCTGGCGGTGGTGGACACCGGGCCGACCTCTACCCTGGGCGTGCTGGAAGAGGGACTCGGCAAGTTGGGCGCGGGCCTGGGGGACGTGCGGCACCTGCTGCTGACCCACATTCACTTCGATCACGCTGGGGCGGCCGGCAGCATTCTGGAAAAATCCCGCAAGGCGCGGGTGTACGTTCACGAGAAGGGCGCGCCGCACCTGGTCAACCCGGAAAAGCTGCTGGCCAGCGCCACGCAGATTTACGGCGACCAGATGGACACGCTGTGGGGCGAGATGAAACCCATGGACGCCGATCGCGTGACCGCACTGACGGGCGGCGAGGGCCTCAAGCTCGGCCACGCCGACATTCACGCGCTGTACACGCCCGGTCACGCGGTGCACCACCTGGCCTACCACAGCGGGGACGACCTGTTCACCGGAGACGTGGGCGGTATTCGCCTGCTGGAGCGGCAGACGCCCCGCGCCCCCACGCCGCCGCCCGACATCAACCTGGCATTGTGGCGGGAAAGCATCGAGCGGCTGCGGCAGCTGGACGCCCGCACCCTGCACCTGGCGCACTTCGGCCGTTACCCGCAAAGTCAGGCGCACTGGGACGGCCTGCTTCAGACCATGCAACTGGATGCCGAGCGCGTGCGCGAACCCATGCAGCAGGGCCGGGACTTTGCCTACATCAAGGAGCAGTTCACGGAAACGCTGCTGGCTGAGCTGGCCGACGAGGACGCTGCGCTGCCGGAGCTGTACGAATTTGCCTGCCCCCCGTGGATGAGCGTGCAGGGGCTGATGCGCTACTGGACGCGCCAGGCCGCCCGCAGCGCCATCCAGGGAGGACAGGCATGAAGGTGCTGGTCATCGGCAGCGGCGGGCGCGAGCACGCCATCGTGGACGCCTGCCAGCGCTGCGGCCACGAGGTCATCTGCACCCCCGGCAACCCCGGCATCGCCGAACTGGCCCGCGTGGTCACCTGCGCCCAGGACGCCGAGAGCCTGGCCAGCCTGGCGCAGGCCGAGGGGGTGGACATCGTGATTGTCGGCCCGGAAGCCTACCTGGCCGCCGGGGTGGTGGACGCCTGCGCCGCCCGTGGCATTCCCGCCTTCGGCCCCACGCAGGCCGCGAGCCGCCTGGAAGGCGACAAGGCCTGGAGCAAGGCCTTCATGGTGCGCCACGGCGTGCCCACCGCCCAGCACCGCGCCTTCGAGACGCTGGAAGACGCGCAGCGGTACGTGCAGACCCGCACCCCGCCCATCGTGGTCAAGGACGCGGCGCTGAAAGCCGGCAAGGGCGTCACCATCGCCCAGACGCACAGTTTCGCGCAGGCGGCGCTGGAGGACATCTTCAGCGACCCCGGCGCGAAAGTCGTGATCGAGGACTTCATGACCGGGCAGGAGGTCAGCATCCTGGCGCTGTGCGACGGCGAACGCTACGCCCTGACGCCCCCCAGCCAGGATCACAAGACCATCTTTGAAGGCGACACCGGCCCCATGACCGGCGGCATGGGCGTCATCTGCCCCTTTCCGCTGTCGGACGCGCAACTGGGGGTGATTCGCCGTGAGATCATCGAGCGCACCCTGGCCGGCATGCGTGAGGAAGGCCTGCCTTTCAGGGGCGTGCTGTACGCCGGCCTGATGCTTACGCCCGCCGGGCCGCAGGTCGTGGAATTCAACGCCCGCTTTGGCGACCCGGAAGCCGAGGCCATCCTGCCACTGCTGCAAAGCGACCTGGCCCAGCACGCCCTGGACGCCGCTCAGGGTAATCTCGACCCTGCGGCCGTGCACTTCCGCGAGGGGGCCAGCGCCGTGGTCATCATGGCCGCCCCCAACTACCCGGCCGACCCGCAAAAAGGCATTCCCCTGCAGCTGCCCGCTACGGGCGACCAGGAACGCATCTACCACGCCGGCACCACCATCCAGGAAGGCCGCCTGGTCAGCAGTGGCGGACGCGTCCTGGCCGTCACCGCTCTGGCCGACACCCTCCCGGCCGCCCGCGCGAAGGCCTATCACCTCGCCAGCCAGGTGGGGTTCCCCGGAGCGCAACTGCGCCGGGACATCGGCTTTCGCCTCGGCCTGCACGATTGACCGCAGCCGACGCAGGCGCTACCATTCCTTTCGCCCTTCACCCGTGGGCCGGTGTGGCGGAATTGGTAGACGCACCCGACTCAAAATCGGACATCGCAAGATGTGCCAGTTCGACTCTGGTCACCGGCACCAACGGATGTAGCTAAGACCCTGCGCAAGCGGGGTTTTTGGCTTTTGCCTCAGGCCCGAGCAGGGGCCGGATCGAGCCACGACCGGCACGAATCGGGTGACGCTCAGGCGTGCAGCAGGAGGCCAGATGAAGCTTGAAGAGCTGCACCAGATACACCGCCGACACCTGCTGTCCATGCGTCGCAGCCCCAGGACTGTCGAGTTCTACGAGCAGGGCATGCTCGCCCTGACCCGCTATCTCGACTCGCAGGGAACGCCGCCGGACACGGATCACGTGAGCCGCCTGACGCTCCAGGAGTTGCAGCTGGCCCTACGGGAGCGCGGCCTGTCGCCGGGTGGCGAGCACGCCATCCTGCGTGCAATCCGTGGGGCATTCCGCTGGGCGATCGAAGAGGAGCTGATCACCGTTGATCCCACCAGGAAGTTGCGCATGCCAGCGCTGCCGCAGGAGCGTCCGCCGACCGTGCAGCCCGAGGAGATCAGGGCGGCGCTGAAGCTGGTCGCTGCCATGGATCAGCCGCTCAGGAACCGCGCCCTACTGCTGGTGATGTTGGACTGCGGGCTGCGGATGGGTGAGATCATCCAGCTGCGGGTTGAGGATGTCGATCTGGCCGCGGGGATGGTCACGGTGCGGGCAGAGACGGCGAAGCGTGAAAAGGAGCGGCGCGTTCCGATCGGGATCAAAGCGTCGCGCGCAGTGGCGGCCTACGAGCGGCGGGAGCGTGATCCGGTGTTCCCGCACGTTGGCGAGCTCTTCCTGAATCGCAGCGGAGAGCCCATGACCGCTGGCGGGATACATCACCTGATGGTCAAGGTGGCGAAAGGCATCGGCGTCCCGCGCTCGCATGTGGCCCCACACGCCTGGAGGCGCGCGTTCGCGGTGGGGATGCTGCGCGGTGGGGCGAACTTGTTTGAGCTTCAGCAGATGATGGGCCACACCACGCTTGAGATGACAAGGAAGTACGTCAAGCTACTTCCGGACGACCTCCAGCGGGTGCACCTGCGCGCTAGTCCGGCTGATCGGCTGTAGGAATGCGCCCGAGCACAGATGTGGGGCATGAATGAAGTCAAGGACGATACAAGAGAGAGCTTCGTCGAGTTGGCCCGCGAGCTGGAGAGCATCGGCGTGCACGTCACTGCCCGACTCAAGGGCATGATCAAGCTGCGGCATGACGGCAGGGACGCAGGCGAGCTCACGGCATGGTGCTGGGTGCAGCCCGCTGGCGCTGATCCTGAGGTGCAGCGGGTCGTCGAAGGAATCACGGGAGCCCTTCGTGCCGACCCTTCCCTTGCCGCCGAGCTCGACCTCGCCGCGGTGCTGAATCACCCGTCGCCGGCAATCCTGCTCTGTGAACTGCGGGACAACCCCGGCGTGCCGGATCATCCGCTCATGGCCCTCCTGGTGCAGCACGCCCGGAAGGGGGCAACGGCATGACCGACGAGGAGAGAAGGCTCCGTAGGCTGCTTGAGATGATCTCCTCGGTCGGGGTGCGCGTTCACAGCGTCGGCGCAGAGCAGATCGTCCCGGACCTCGCCCAGGTGCCGCCCGGCTGGAGCTGGGTGCACATGCTCGGCGCTGACGGGCAGGTGGTGCCATGGTTGCATGACGCGCTGGGCGAGGTGACGAGCATCTGCAAGTGTGATCCCCAGCTCATCCGCAGCGTCCCAGTCAGGCATCTGCTGACCCGTCCCGAGCCGCTGCTGCTGCTCTGCGCGTCGGGGGGTTGGAGTGCGCCGCCTCAGGAGCCGTTCGCACGGGCGGTGTGGCGGGAGGTGCAGTCTGTCGGGCTGCGGGCGTGACGGATCTGGAGGTCGTCGACGGTCTTTTTGAAGCGCGGTGTGGCCACCTGGGGCTATTGCGCGCGATTCGGCGGTTCGGGTTGCCTCTTGAGCTGTCGCCGATTGATGCGGTGTCGATGATGATTGGCGTGATGTACGAGCAGATTGAGGTAGGCGTTGACGATGAGCAGTTCTTCGCTACTTTTGCGGGTGAGTCTTTGACGCTGGCCGCCGTCCTGGAGGATGATCCGCACTGGCTTGAGAAGCGCCTCCTGCTGCTGGCGTCTGAAGCCTGATCAGAATTCAGTCAGATTCAGCACAAAAAGAAAGGCCCCCGGACGCGATGCCGGGGGTCTCACTGTAAAAGAAAAGGCCCCCGCCGGCGAGGGCGGAGGCTATAGGCGGGGGCTGGGAGGGCAGGTCAGTAGATGCCTAGGGCTTCCTTGATCTCATCTTCCCCGATCTCGATGGACTCGAGGTCGATGTAGATCGAAGCCTCGTCGGGCATCCTGATCCAGTTGCCGTGGTCGCTGTACTTCACCAGGACGGAGCATCCGTCGACCTCGTAGGTGTCCTCGTCTCTGTCGTGGCAGATCTGCACGTCCGGCAGCTCCGAGATCAGGTACAGGAGGCGTTCTACCTTGCTGCGACCTCCCGGTGTCGAGATGTCGACTTCGCGATTGATGACAGGAGAGAGGGCTTTAGCTGCGGGGCTGACGGTCTTGCTGTCTGCTTTTTTCTGCATGGGAGTCCCATACGGCGCGACTTTGACATCGCGACGCCCCCCTCACCGCACGCTGAACGTGCTGGCGGCATACGAGAGTATGGTGGGTATGCAATGCGGACATGAGACTCCAGCGGCTGAACGTACCGCGAAAGGATGACCAGCATACCGTAGAGCGTGATATCAGTCCGCTGGTGTCTAGACAGGTTGAAAGACAAAAAGAAAGGCCCCGCCAGCGCCGGTGAGGGCGTGGGCGGGGCGGGGGGCAGGCTCAGCGTTTGATCAGGCGCTGGTAGGCCGTCTCGAGCCCCTGGACCGCGAGTCGGTACGCAACCGGGGCGTACAGGGCGGCGGGGATGCTGATGGGGCCGACCTTGAGAGGCGGCAAGCGCTTCACCACCTCTGTGTTCCAGAAGTAGCTGAAGGTGGCGATCACGAGCGCCCGGGCCGTCTCACCGCGCAGCAGGGGTGCGCCCTCAGCGACGGATTTTGCGATGACCGGGAGAAGGGCCAGTACCTCGCCCACGCTCACTTTTTTGTCGGCCAGGACGTGTTCGAATTCAAACCTCCACCGGGTCAGCGTGGCGTTGAGCCAGACGGTGGCGGCGTCGGCCTGCTCATCCGGCGTGGGACCAGGGGCACTGGGGGCCTCAGTGCGCTGCTGGCGCATGCGTGCCACGTGATCCTGCGCGTCCGGCAGGCTTTTGATCGCCTCGGCCAGCACAGCGGCAGTTTCGCGTTGACCGCGGAGCTCGGCGCGCCCCTTGGCTGCTCTGAGGGCGTCTTCGATGCGGGGGTCTTTTGGGGGCAGGGCGGGGATGCGGGTCACGTCAGTCATGGAGTGCTCCTATTGAAGGGCCGGGTTGAAGGCCGGGTGAGTCATGGGTTGTTCCAGGAATTCCTGCTCTGGCAGTGCAGCGAGACTCGCCAGGGGGCGTACCGAGGCCTGCTCGAAGGCCGCAGGCGGCGGGCCATCCTGCAAAGTTCCCGGCAAAACGTCAGGGGTCACGGCGCCCACAGGTGCCGTCGTCGTGGTGGTGGCCACGCTTGCCCCGTCCGGAGTGGTGGCCTGGGTGGTCGTCTGCGTCACCTGCCCGCTGCTGCTGACCCACTCCAGCACCGTTTTCAGGCCGTCACGCCCGGCGACGGACACCACGGCCGCCACCAGCCCGAAGATCAGCACGCCAGGCCAACCCGGCGCCCCGAGCATGGCGTTGCCCGTCCACAGGTGCAGCAGGGCCGCGCACAGCAGCCCAAAGGCCGCCGCAATGCCGCGCCACCGCCACGGGTTCCACAGGATGGGGGGCTTGCGGGCCTCGGCCTGGCGCTTGACGGTCTGCACCAATCCGAAGATCAGCAGCCCCAGCGCGACCGGGTTCTTGCTCATGCCCAGCAGCCAGCCCAGATCAAATCCGTCCACAGTTCACCTCGCCCAGACCCGCAGGGGGTCGGTTGCGTTGATCACGCTGAATTGGCCTTCCACTTTCTTGCCCGCCATGTTCACCCAGCCGCCTTTGCCGTCAGGCACCAGCAGCATGGGCGTGGCAGACGCGGGGGCGGGTGTGGGCTTCTGGGGCACCTCTTTCGCCAGAGCGTCCTGCACGGGCGAGCGCTCACCGCCGACCGGGTCTGTCCACTGAAGGTGCATGCCGTCGCTGGGATTCCAGCGTCCGCCCCAGGTCCAGCCGCAGCGCTCGAACACCTCAATCACCTCGCGGTCGATCTGCATCTGTGATCTGCTGATGCCGTAGCCATTCCAGCGCGCGTCGAAGTCGATTGCAGCGCCGTAGGCATGGAGCGAGATCGGGTTGCTGGGATTCCAAAGCATGTGCCGGTAGGTGGTCGCGCCGTCGTATGTCCGCAGTCGGTCGGCCAGGCCCGCGTCATGCAGCACAGCCCAGGTTGCGCGGAAGATCGGCTCGATTTTGCGGTGCAGCGTGATGCGGGTGACCTTGACGCTCGGGTCGGCGTAGGCGGGGAAGCCGGGCAGTTCGGAAATCGGAATGGAGACGATGTTCTGCCGGAATGCCGCGCCCGGCTCAAAAGTGCCGCGCCTGCTGCCGGGGGTGCTGCCCGCCAGGGGGTCTCCGTAGAAGTTGACCAGGTCGGCCCGGGTCATGCCACCTGGCCGGGCGCGGATGGCGGCGTTGAAGTCAAATCCCATGTTGTCTCCTCGCAATGAAAACCCCCCTGGATCACAGGGGGAGGGGGCTGGGCGAGTGCGCTCGCGTCCTACTTCTTCATGCGGTCTATCAGGTTCTGGGCTTTTTTCTGGATCCACGGCAGGTCATACAGGCCGCTGATGATCTCCTGAAGGAAATCGGTCAAGTTGCGCAGGTCGTGCTTGACCTCGTCCAGCTCGCTCTCAACGGCATCAACGCGCTCCTCAAGTTTTGCCTTACCCGCTTCGAGCTCATCGACGCGTTTCTCGAGGCGCTCGCGTTCGGTCTCCTTGTTCTTCCCGCTGTTGCTGATCCAGGTCGTGACGACTGGCACGAACAATCCCAGGAGGCCGGTGATGGTGGCGAGACTGATATCAGCTGCGGTCATGCCCCACCATCCTTTTTAGATATGCCGCAGTTCCAATGGTGTATGCGGTGAAGGTGGCGATGACCACGCTCCCGGCATTCATCCCCATGGTCAGGTAGCCAGCGGCCCCAATCGTGCCGAGTAGCACGGCCGATATCATCAGCAGCACGTACGCCACGCTCGGCCTGCGCGCCATCAGCAGGCTCGCGCCAACGCCGATGAAGACAGTCCCCCACACCCACAACGGGATCTCCAGGCCGCCCCAGTAGTCAAGGATCCAGAGACTCGGCTTCACTGACGGGTAGACCAGGAAGATACCCAAGGCGAGCATGACGTATGCGGTCTGTACCTGGTTGCGTGCGATGAGGTGGTAGCCGGTGAAGTAGCGCCAGACGGCGAGAAGTGCCGGATTCACTTTGCCACCCCCAGCGGAATCGGGACCCACACATTCGGGGCCACTCGCCACTCAGCGGTCGCTCCCCGGATCACCCAGTAGCTGATGCGCAGGGGATAGCCTCCGCCAATGCGCCAGTACCCCAGAGGCGGGATGACCGCGCCGCTGCGGGTCTTGACGCGCACAAGCTGCATAGGGCAGTTGGGACGCGCGGTGAGGGTGAGACGCTGCTGAGAGAGGTCTGAGCCGCTGGGGCCCAGGACCGCCCGCCCCGTGATCTCCAGGGCCGGGCGACAACGGACCGGGGCGGGCTGCGCTGAGATGACCAGCGCAGCCAGGGTTGATATGAGCATGTTTCACCTCACAGGGAGTTGCCACTGATGCTCAGAACACTGCCGGAGAATGCCGACATGTCCAGCAGCTTTGTGGTGATGTACATCGTGGTCATGCCGGTCTGGCTTGGGACGGCAATACCCGGGGATAGCCAGCGGGCAACGGCCGTGTCCATCAGCACCTCGGCGAGCGGCGCGTAGCTAGGAGAGGACGGGGCAGTGCCGTACGCCCTGGTCCAATCACTGGCGGCATATGAGTTGTTGTTGTAGAACCTGACCCACGCCCTGCCGGTCACTCCGGTGTTGGAGATGCCAATCCCAGACACAACAAAGCACTTAGTCTTCGAAATCGACAGGGAGAAGACAGTTGGGGACGCGGCGCTGGATCCGTTGACAGACACCATACTGTTGCCTGCCGTGGAGCCGTTGATCGCCTCCGACCACAACAGGGCCGGAGGGGTGCCGGAGCCCGAGACGAGGACCAGTCCGGACGTGCTCGGCGCGGGGACCTCGTTGATGGGCCGCCAGCTCATACCACCAAAGCCGTCCGCGCTGAGGACGTGCCCAGCGACGGCTGTTGCCGTGCCGCTGATGCTCTCCGCCCCGGCCACCCCTGTCACGTTGCCGCGCCCAGCGGATGCGAATCCGACCCTGGTCACCAGCGCCTGAGTGGTCCAGTTGGACTCCACGGATGACGTGGATATAACGTACTTCACGTACCCGCCCCAGCGCATCGGACCAGACAGGTAGCCACTGGACGGGATGCTGTAGGTGTAGGCGTTGATCACGCTGTTGCTGCCGGTGTCGTTGTAGATGCCAAAGAGCCAGTTCTCATTGGCGGCGAGGGAGATGTCGCTGAAGGTGAATCGCAGGAATCCCGAAGTGGCATCGGTGGGGGTGTTTGTGCTAAAGATCGGCGCTGAGGTTGGCGCGCCGGTCGTGCCGTTGACCTTGACGGCAACCCCAACCGCCCCCACGGTCAGCGTCTGAGCCGGGATCATGATCTCCATAGTGTTGACCACGGTGTTCTTGAGGATCAGGGCGCGGCTGCCAATCACCCTGCCGGCCGTCGGGATTCGACCGTTGGTGATCACGTTAGCGCCGGGCTGCGTACTTGCGGACATGAAGTTCACATTCCCCAGGCTGACGTTCTCCCATGCGCTCGAGCCGTCCGGCTGCGTCATCAGCGCCTGCCGGTCGGTTCCTCCGGCAGGCATCGACCCGCCGCCAGCTGCAGGGGTGCCCCACTGGGCGGCGAAGTCTGCGTCGCTGGTCTTGATCAGGGCCTGGCCGACGGTGCCACCCGCGGGGAGCAGTTGCGCGGAGATGTCCGCGGTCTTTGCGTATGGGGTGAGGTCTGGGGCTGGGACGGCTTCCAGCGCATCGACGCGACCGTCAAGCGCAGCCAGATCCGTGGTCTTTGCGTAGGGGGTGAGATCGGGCTCGGGTCTCGCCTCCAACGCATCAACGCGGGTGCCGACCCCGCTCACGGTGTTCGTGAGCGCCGCAACCACGCTGTCGTCTTCGGCGAGCGCTGCGGCGATCTCTTGAAGGGTATCCAGGGCCTCTGGAGCAGCTCCGACCACGGCGGTGATCCGGGTGTCCACGTCGCCATGGGTTGCGTAGGTTGCACCCAGCCCGTCCACCCTAGCCTCCAGGGCGTTGTGCTCTGCGGTCAAGCTTGCCACCGTCTGAGCGTTGGCCTTGCCGCCCAGAAGGTCGTCGGTCTCGGTGCGGGTGTAGTAGGCGCTCAGGTCAGGCGTTGCGTTCTCCAAGGTGGTCACGCGGGCGTCCAGAGCGGCGACGGTGCTGATCTGAGCCAGGTGGGGAACCTCGCCTTCGAGGGCGTCGACACGGGCGTCCAGAGCCGTGACGGCGGTCATGTCTGCCGGGGTGCCGGGTTCGCCTTGAGGGCCAGCAGGACCCTGAGGGCCGACGGGGCCGGGTTCACCCTGAGGGCCAGCGGGACCCTGAGGGCCGACGGTGCCGGGTTCACCCTGGGGGCCGGTGGGACCCTGAGGGCCGACGGGGCCAGGCTCACCCTGAGGACCGACGGGACCCTGAGGGCCGGTGGGTCCGGTGATGACCTCGCCGCCGTTGACCGGGCCAGCAGGCGCGGGCACAACCTGCACTTTGATGGTGATCGGCTCGTTGTCTTGATATTGCAGGGTGACTTCGCTCATTTTGCGGCTCCTATCGTGATGGTCTTGGTGGCGTCTGCGCTGGCGATGATGGGCATGTCCGCGACGGTGTCCACCATGTCGAGCCCGTCGAGCACGTAGCTGCGTTGAAGGTCTGAGTAGTTCACGCGGGGGTCAGCCATCAGCGCCGCCGATGTCGCTGGCGGCAGGTGGCAGCTCAGGCGGTAGCCGGTTCCGTGGGGCGCGCCCTTCACCGTGATCTCTCCCAACAGCGCGCCGTCGGGCTTGTTGCCTCGCACTTGCCAGGTCCACGTGCTGTTCTGATACTCAGAAAGCTTCTCGGGGGTGAGCGGACTGCCGCCATCGCCGCCGAAGTCCAAAAACCACAACATTGTGTCCCCGCGCCTCACCGTCATGCTGAGCTGAATCGGGGCGTTGTCTTTGAGTTCAATCATTGCTACCTCCAGAGGTAGAGGGTTGCTCCCAGCGGGTTGCCGGGCTGGTCTCCGCTGGTGATGGTGAAGGTGATGGTCCCGCCCACCGGATCAACGTCCGCCGGGCCGTATGGAACGCCAGTCGGGGCGTAGTTGCTGTTGACCGAGTTGGTGTTGTACGGGTTGAAGAGTGCTTCATCGCTCACGGTGTCCACCCACACGGACCCATCCCCCAGTGCGAGCATGCCCCTGGTGTAGCCTGCGGGGATGCTGAACCGCAACAGCGCGGGCAGCTTGAGCGCCTCTTCGCCGTCCGGGTTGAACGGGGCTTCCACAGGGCGGTAGGGAAGCCATGTCGCGCCGGAGTCCGTGCTGATCTCCCCTGTGAGCCGCTTCTCCGCGTCCGCTTTGTTGCCCAGCGCCAGCGGGAATGACCCGTAGCCGTTCGGTTGGGTGAAGTAGCGGATTTCCGGGCCCGACGGGGTGTAGATGTAGGGCGTGATTGGCGCGATCATGTCGATCTGACCGCTGATGGGCGCGGTGCTCCAAAGCTCATTCAGGCCCCTCCATAGCGGTTGCCCACTCACCTTGTCTACCAAGTTTTGATTGCTGGTCGCGGCGATGGCTGGTCGCCCGGTGGTGCCCGCGAGTTCGGCGTGGTACCACTCGCTGCCGCTTTCCCCGATCTTGATCATGCCTGAGATCGGGACGGCGATGGTCTCGACGGGCCCAGCCTTCGCGCCGCTCTGCCAGTCCACGGCGTCCCAGCTCGTCCACCCAGCGCCCGCGAGTTGCGTCGCGGCGGTAGAGGGGTTGCCAGTGAAAGGCGCGGTGCCGACGATGCGCGGGGCCCACGGTAGGTTCGCGCCAATCACGCCCTCGACTTGAGTCGCGGTCCCACCCGTGATCTGGCCGCTAGCGTTCCTTGTGTAGCTGCCCATGCTCCAGTAGGTGATGGTCGCTTCCGTGCCGCCCTTGCTCCAGGTGCAGCGAGCCGCCGCGATGGACGGCACAAGCAGGTTCGCCGCCACCTGTCCGGAGGCATTGACGTATATCCAGTTGGCGTTGTTGCTGGTGGTGGTCAGGTATGCCTCCCCGTCAAGGGTGTAGCCGGCGGTATGAGCGCGTAGCAAACTGCCCGCGATCCTCGTCCCTGGCGCAAAGAGGTTCCCCGGACCGGAAGACTTGAAGGGCCCGCCGGAAGGTTCATCTACCAGGAAGAAGAAAGGCGAAGCCGCGACGCCAACCTCATATGGCGTGTGCCTGCCCCGCGTGAGCAGTTCACTGGTCAGTACCTTCTGGCCTCGCTTCTCGCTGCGGGGCTCGGGAACTTGCCGGGTCTGTTGCGCGGCTGGCGTCTGAGCCCTGGGCCTTGCGCCCCTGGAGTTGACCACGCTCTGCGGGTCTGAGGGCTTGCCGCAGAGCATCTGCATGAGCTTACGGGGGTCATTCATGCTCTCACCTGCCGCAGACTCGCCACGTGATGCCCGCCTCTTTGCGCACCTGGATAAGGCTGCGGGGGCGAAGCCAGATGGGGCAGAGGGCTATGACGATCTGGCCGTCTTCCAGCTCCACGCGCACCTGCCCCTCGTCAAGGTTCCTGATCACGGTTGCGCTCATGATCTCCACATCTGCCACCCCCTCAGGTCAGGCTCCGGGTCGTGACGCTCTCAATGAAGCCGTCCGGCCCATCCGTGATCTCGACGCTCCGGACTGCCGCGTTCCGCCTCGCGCCGACAGGCGTGAAGTAGTGGCGCACGCGGGTGATGGTCGGGCGGTAGTTGAGTAGCAGGTTCTGCGCGATGGTCTCCAGGTCGAGGGCATTCCACGCCCACGCCACCGCAACGTCCACGGGATCACCGTGCCCGCCAGTGTTCAGCTCATAGAAGTAGGTGAAGCCCGCGCCCGTGCCGCCGTGCGCGGTGTTCGCGCCGGTCTCCTCGCGCTTCTTCTCCTCTTCCTCGGCCGCCTCTTTCTCGGCCGCCTCCTGGGCCTTTATGATGTCGCTTTTCTCTTCTCTCAGCGACAGCTGGCTCCAGGTAGGAATCTGCCGCTCTTTGGGCAACGGGTCCTCCAGGTACTCTTCCACAAGCTCTGACACGTTCTTGTCTTTGACACGGCGCGGGGTGTCGGTGCCGATTGCGCTCTCGCTGATAGGCGAGCGCTCCGTCCTCCATCCCGTGGTCTTTGGCTTGCCGTCCACTGTCTCAATAAGCGGGACCTTGACGGTGTGCCAGCCGCTCACGGTGCGGCTCCAGATCCCCGCGTCGTTCACCCGCGCCCAACTCTCCGTGGTCTTCTTCTCGTCGCTCAGATAGAAGGCACCGTCAGGTCCGCGCTGCATCGTGGTCTCGGTGTTGCTGATGAGGGTCAGGTGCCCATCTGATGACCAGGTGTTGACTACCTCGCCGGTGGTCTCCTTCACCTTCACCATGCCGTTGCCTACGTTGTCATAGCTGATCGTGGTCTTTGTGACGCTCAACTCGCGCTGCGCTGCGTCAAGCACCGTTGTGGTGGTTGAGCTGCTCAGTAGCGCGTCTAATACCTCCTGAACCGTGGTGGTATAGGTGCCGTCCGCGTTGCGCCGCGTGAAGCCCGTTGCAGACTTGCCGCGCGTCTCGGTCGTGCTGGTGATGGTGTTGCCGCTCTTACTCAGCGTGGTCGTGGTGACCTGGCCGTCAGCTGTTGCGGTTGAGGTATAGGTGCCGTCATTGCCCTCCGCGAAGATGTCCTCAGCGGTCTTATCTTCTGGCTCGGGCACGGCGGTGGTGATGAACTGCCTGCTTGTCACATAGCGGTCATCCCATCCCTTGCCCGCCTTTGGCCACATGCTGATGGTGTACTCCGTCTGCGCCAGTAGCCCGCCGATGGTCATGTAGTGCTTGTGATCTACAATCTTAGTCTTCTTGCTGTCTAGCGCGAGCTCTTCCCAGACAACGCGCTTGCCGTTGCGGGTGATCTCAACCACGTAGTCCACGCCGCCCTCTTCCCAGCTGAGCGTAGCGCCTGAGCTGGAGGCTGTGACACTGAGGCTATCGGCCTTGGCCCCAAGATACGGTATGTCCACGGTCACGCTCTCAGTCGGCGGCGCGGCGTTGGGGTCAATCGGCGGGGTGTCAAATACGCGCTCAACTGTGATGGTCCAGCGGGTATCTGGGTCTAGATTCTCCAACCACGCAGCGCCGTACCCCTCAAACTCCTGAGGCTTCGGGTTGGGCTGGGGAGACATATCCTGCCCGGGAACCTCCACCTGGGTAGCAGTGAAGAGATACTTACTATCGCTCTGTGACATCCACGTCAAAGCCACGCGGCCGTCGAAGGCGGTTGCCTTGAGCCCAATGTTGCTGGTCAGCGGAGAGAGTAGCGCAGCAATCGCGCCGCCCATCCCGTAGCGCAATTCCAGGTGCGGCGTGCCGGTCTTCTCGTTGCGGACTGTGACGTAGTTCACTGGTACAACGCGGAACCAGTAGGTGCCCGGCCCTGCGTTGCTGATGTAGGCCACCTTGAGCTCTCCCGGCTTCGCCTGGCTCAGGGATTCCCAGCTTCCATCGGGTGCCGCTGCGGGCGTGAGCAGCCCCAGACGCATATCTTCCACCTGCGCCTGGCTCGGCCTCATCACCTGAAGCTCAGTTGCGCGGGTGTCCGGCAGGCCGTGATAGATGATCTGCATCCGGGCGAAGGGTTCAGTGGGGATAAAAAGCCCCGGATTCTTGGGGTCGGGTGCGGGCTCACCGGCCTCAATCCACCTCACCGTCGGCGCGAGAATGTTGGGGTTGACCATCGCCTCCGCCACTGCCGCCTTCGTCTCTGGGGTGTCCGGCATCGGGTCGCCATCGTTGACGCCCTGAATGCCGGTATCAATGGCTTCCCTGAGCGGGTCGACCTGCGCCCCCGTGATCCTGATCAGTCGCGGCACGCTAGGGGTGACCATGCTTTCGGACGCGAACTCATGCGGCGCGTCAAAGACAATGTCCTCGACCGCGAAGGCGGGGGTGATCACGCCGTGCGCTGATTCATCGGGGTCGTCCTGCACGATGCGGTAGCCCAGGGGTTGCAGCAGTTGCAACGCGGTGTCCCGGCCCGGCTTGAGCTGCTCAAGGAAGGGCGGGTGTACCCACATGTCGCTCAGCCACCAGACGCTGCCCTGAGCCAGGTTCGGATCAAGCCAGTTCAGCAGCTGGCCAAAGGTGACCTTGCCACTCAGCCCCGCCGCGCCGCTATCCCCCCAGTTGATGGTGTTCTGCTGCACCACGGGCAGGGTGGTGGTTTTGGCGTTGGGGTCAAAGTTGTACTCGCCGATGCCACGCAACGGGCCGTAGCTTGCCGTTCCGATTCCCAGGCTCAGCCCGGTCATGTTGCGGAAGCTGCGCCCGTCATCCGCCAGTTCAAGCGTGCCGGTGATGGGGTTGCCGGCGTCGTCGGCCGAGAGTTGCACGGAATAGAGGGGCAGGCTCTGGTTGTTCTTGCTTCTCAACACACTGCACCTCCTTAGATGTCGTCCAGCACGGTGATCCTGAAGCTGTAGCTCGCAACCCTGTAGGTCCCGCCGCGCCCAAGGATGAACTTGAAGCTGGGCGCTTCAAGCACGATTGCCCGGGTCACGATCAGCGCCGTGCCGTCAGCCAGCACCCCGGGGAAGGTCGCGGGGAACTCAGTCCCCGCCTTCCAGAGGTCCCAGATCTGACGTGCGTCCGTTGCGTCAACTACAACCTTCTCATCCGCGCTGCACTCGATGACTAGCGGGTCCACGCTTGTGGTATCCACGGCGACAAAGCCGCCAGCCCACAGTCTGCGGACCTGCTTGCCGTTGCTGCCGCCGATGAGCTTCATCACGGGCTTGAAGGCCCAGGTGCGCCCGTTGACAATCATGTCTGCCATGTCTCACCCCCTGGTCGCGGTCCTCGCGCGCTGCCCGGCGGAGATCTCCGCAGAAAGCTGCTGTGCAAGTTGCTTCGCGTTCGGCGTCATGCCGGCCACGTTGATGTTGTACGTCACGTTTCCGCTGTAGGTCACGCCGTTCGCGCTCTGCACCTTGCTGGTGCCTGCCCCGGCCACGGTCGCCCGCCTCTCCAGGGTCAGCAGCTGCTGTATAGCCGGGCTCACGCGCTGCACGAAGGCATCGCCGATCAGCTTTCCGATCGGGGTCACGCTGGCGGGGTTGATCTTGAGATCGATCACCACCTGCTGCTTGGCGACCTGCTGCACCTGCTTGGCGAACTGCTGGCTCTGTGTGAGCGCCTTGCTCGCCGCCAAGTCGAGGGCGCGCACGGTGGCCATGGCCCCCGAGAGACTGCGTTCGACGTCCTGCGCTGAGCTGCGGATGCGGTCCTCGCCGGACTTCCGGAGCTCGGCGATCTTGTCATCAACGGCTTTGACGCTAGCATCACGCGCGGCGGTGTCTGAGAGGCCCCGAAACGCGCGCTCAATGGCAGATTTCTGCTCCTCCAGGCTCTTGACCTGGTTCTCAATGCCTGCGTTGATCGCGTCCCCGTAGGTTTTGTTTGCGTCCACCACGGCGCGCATGGCGTCAGCCGCCTCTTTCGAGTCGGCCCCGTACTGGCTGATGGTCTCTTTCAGGTTGCTCTGGGCGGTGTCCTGATTGGCTTTCGCACGGTCTTCGAGCTGGCTGAACACGCTCTGGTCGCCTGCGCGGGAGGCGAGATCACCGAGGCTACCTGCGAGCTGGTCTGCGCTGCTCTTGAGCGCGTCATACATGCTCCTCAGCTTGCCCACAGCCTCGGCGGCCTTGCTGGTGTCGCCGGCTGCACGCTGCATGGCGGCTGTGACGTCAGAAACGCTGTTCTCGGCGATGTCTCCGCCCTGCGCGGTGCCTCTGAGCGTGCGGCTGAGCGCGTCCCCGCTCTCGGTGGCGCGCTTCATGGCGGCGTCGGCGTCCTGCACGGCCCGCTCGAACTGATTGGCAAACGAGGCATCGGAGGCTTCCCGCATCTTCGCGTTGAAGTCTGAGACGGCGTCAGTCAGGCTGCGCTGAGCCTCCTGGGCGCGCTTGATGTCGTCGGCCTGTTCGCGACTCAGCCCGTTCAGGTCACGGTTGAGTTGCACCCGCTTGTCCAGCAGCGGGTTGATGACAGCCTGTGAACGCCCCTGTTGCGCGTACAGCGTGATCAGGCCCTCGTTCAGCGCCTGCTCCTGCTGAAGCTGGACGTAGAGCGCCTGACGTGCGGCGGTGCGATCTGCCAGGCTCTGCGCGTCCTGAACAGCGGCGCGGGCCATGTTGGTCGCGTTGTCCAGGTGAGCACGCGACTCGGCGATGGCGGCCTGGCGGCTCTGCTCCATGCTGCGCACGATCTGGCGCTGCAGGTCGTCACGTTTCGCCAGCAGCCCGTTGACCTCTTCCAGTCCAGCCCCTTGCGAGCGCGCGTAGGCGGCGGAGCGGTCGTAGAAGTCAGCCGTCGCTGCCAGGTTCTCGCGCTGCTGGGCGGATACCTGCTCGCGCACGTGCTCCGAGACGGTGATCTCTGCCAGCAGGCTGTTCTGCTCCTGAGCCTGGCTGATCAGCTCTTCGCCCTGCCGCAGCACCTGTTCACGCAAGTCACGCTGAGCCTGCATGACGGCCAGCTGAGCGGTCATCACGTCACGCTTGCGCTGCTCCTGCTGTTCCGGCGTCTCAGCACTGCTCGCGGTCAGCAGGTCTTGCCTGGCTTTCAGCTCCTCCCGTAGCGCGCCGATGACCCGCATCTGGGCTGAGACGGCCTGATCGGCGCTCTGGGCGGTCTGCACGCCGTATTCAGCGGCTGCGCGAGCGGTGTCGCGCTGGCTCTGCGCCAGGGCTTCGCTGGCGGCTCTGGCTTCCTTGACGGCGGCGGCGATCCTGTCGCTGGCCTCCGCCTGGATGGCCGTCATCTCCTGCCGCGTGGTCACGGTGAGGGTGCGCATGTCGGCCTGGTACTGCTTGGTCCAGGCGCTGCGGTCTGACTGGCTGAGGGTCTTGTCGCCCAGCTTGGCGTTGAGGTCTGATGTCAGCTTCTGGCTGTCGGCGGCGTACTTGGCGTTCAGCGCGTCCTGCTTGGCCCTGGCGATCTTCTGCGCATTGGCAGTCTCGACCTGCAAGATCTTCGCGGCGTTGCCCTCAGCAGCTTTGAGTTCACGGTCGTAGGCGAATTCGGCGGCCTGCACGCGGGCTTCTGCCGCGTCCTGGTAGCCCTTCAGCTCGGCGGCTCTGATGGCCTCGCTGCGCTTCCTCGCCTCTGTGACCTGCTTCTGGGTGAAGTCGGCGTCGTCCTGGGCCCATTTGGCGCGGACGGCGGCCACCTCTTTGCGGGTTGCCTCTTTGATCTCGGCTTCACGCCCAAGGCCTTTGTACTTCTTCAGCTCCTCCTGGCCCTTGCGCTCCACTTCGGCAATCTCGGCGTCCCGCATGGCGTTGCGCTTCTTCATGCCGTCTTCCATGGCGGTGATGCGCTCTTTCTCAGCGGCACGCGCCCTGTCAGCCAGCGCTTTGGTCAGGTCGGCCCCCAGGTCGGCTTTCACTTGCGCGATGGCCTGGGCGCGCAGGTTCTCGATGTCTCTGGCGGCCTTGGCGCGCATCTCTGAGGTCTTGAAGGTCTCATTGGCGCTCTTCCTGAGCCCGTCATACTGGGTTTTGACCTTGTCCAGCGACTTCTCCAGGCCGGTCAGCCCGTCGTTTCTGATCCCGGCCTGCAAGCCCTGAAGCTGCTTGGCGAAGTCAGGCCAGTTCTGCGCGTCCTGGGCAACGTCTTGCAGGTGTGACAGGCGACCCTTGAGCTGCTCGAGCCTCACCCCGAGCAGGTCGACCTGGCCCTGAGCGTCCCTGACCTGCTTCTGGTCGATCATACCTTGAGCGGCTTGCTTCTGCAGCTCGATGACCCGCTGTTTGGCGCGCTCCAGGGCGTCCTCGGTGCCCATGATGGCGAGGGTGAACTGGCGCGCCTTGCCGTCGTACTGCGTGCCAGCGGTGCCCTGCTCGGCTTCGGCCAGGCGGCGGTCGAACTCGGCGTTCTTCTTCTCGTTCTCCTCTGCGATCTTGTCGTAGTAGCGCGTCGCAAGATTCAGCGCGAGACCGATAGCAGCGACGGCGGCGACCCACGGGTTGGCAATCAGCACGGCCCCCATGGCGGCAATCTTGGCCTGTGCTGCGACGAACAGACCCGAGGCGGCGGCGGCGATGGTGGCCTGTGCGGCATACACGCCGTATGCGCCAGCAGCCAGCAGGATCGGCGGCACGATGGCCTTCGCGTAGCTCACCACGGTGCCGATGACCTTCGCAAAGGCGGTCAGCGCGGTGGCGGCGATGTTCAGGCCCTTGGTGAAGTCGCCTACGAATTCGGCCCCGAGCGCCTTCTTGGCGTCATCCCAGGCCGTCTTCAGCTTGCCAGCCTGGCCTGCCAGCCCGCCGGTCATCGCCGCCAGGCCGTCCATCTCGCCACTTGCGATCACAGCGGTGTTGAGCAGGTCTGCCATGGCCTTGTTCTGTTCGAGCTTGTTCAGCTCGCCAGTGGTCTTGCCGGCGCTTTTGGCGACTTTCTCCAGCGACTTGCTGAAGTTCTCAGAGATGCCGATGCCGTCCAGTAGGTCGGATTGGCCGGTTGCGAGGGTCTTGGCGATAGCGTCCACGCCAGCCGCGGCGTCCCTGCCCATGTTAAGTGCACTGGCTGCGCCTGCTTTCGCGAAGAGGGTGGCCTGTTCAAGGCTTGCCCCCTGTTTGACGAAGGTGGCGATGGCGTCTTCGGCCTGCTGCTGGCTGATATTGAGGCTCTTGGCGAGATCGGTGGCAGCGGCCCCGCCAGCATCCATCTCGATTCGGTTGCGAGCGAGCTGCTTGCCAAACAGCTCATGGCTCACGCGTGCGGAGTCGGCGGCCTTGGCGGCCTCGTACAGACCGGTAGCGGCGGCTCCGACGCCAGCGAATGCGGCCAGCGGGTTAGCCATCCCAGCGAATCCGAAGTTGATCGGGGCCACAGAGCCCGCGGCGTGGCTCATGGCCTGAATCGCGGCCGTGATGGCGTTGAGCTGCGCCGTGGTCGGGCCGTGGTAGTTCAGGCGCAGGTTGAGCGTCAGGCTGCCCACGCCGCTCTTGAAGTTGTTAATGAGTGTCTTGCTCTGGTTCAGCCCGTTCCTCAAGCCGGTGAGGTCAACGCCAGTTGTGACCTTGATATCTGCCATGTGCCACCTCCTCTATCAGGTGCTTCTGACGGCCTTGAGCACCTCGCGCCGCGCCACCCACAACGCGCGCAGGGCTGCCGCGCTCACATGAGGGGCGGGTGCGGGGTTGCCGGGTGTCCTGCCGAAATACGGTGGCTGAGACGATGAAGGTTGCCAGCCGCCGAGGCCTGATGCGCGTCCAGTAGCGCCGTCGAAACCCATGCTCCCGGGGTTGAAGCCTTCAACCAGCGACGCATACTGCGCCTGGCTGTAGATGCGCACGATGCCCGCGCCCGCCGGGGTCGCGCCGAAGAGGCTCCGCAGCCTGCCAGTCGGCGGGTGCGCGTGCGGCTGCCCGTAGATGCTGCGCTGCAAGCTCGCCTCACCCATTGCCTGGGCTTCATTCGCCATCAGGGTCGGCAGGGTGCTCTGTAGCGCTGTCACCTTCGCTTCCAGCCTGGCGATCTTCCGCAGCGCTCCGCTCACGTCCACTGTCATCCTGTACCCCCTCTACCAGGCTCCAGTCGATCTGCGCCGCCGGTATCGCGTCCAATTCGGCGTCGAAGCCACGGGCCTTTTTGATCTCCTGAATGCGCAGGCCCAACTCGGTGCCCACCGGGTCGACAATCCGCAGTAGTCGCAACCGCTCCTCACTGAATGGCTCGGTGCTGATATCGCTCTCCTCGGTCTGCGGCTTCTTGCTCTTTGTGCCGGTGCCGATGTCTTTTGTCACAGTGAGATCGTCAATGCGGCTGAGACGGTCTCGGGCCTGCCAGATGAGATAGCCCTCTCCCAGCGCGGCTTCAATCCAGCTCAACGGCCAGCGTCGCATGATCTCCCAGCCCTGCGGCCCCCACAGCCCGATCACACGGGTAGGCAGGTCGCGGGTGTCCTCGGGTAGGTCGACGCTGGCCTCGGCGATCAAATCCCGAAGCTCACCGTCCTCGTGTTCGCCGCTACCACCATCTTCTGGTAGCGGCTCAGGAACTTTCCCAGGGTATCCATGGCGTTCAGCTCCCAGAGGGCATCGGCGAGCCTCAGCGTGTCGGGAAAGTTCGGCCTGTCTGGGATCGGCGTCGACGTGGCGAAGCGGGCCAGCCTGGCGATCAGCTCAGATGGCACGGCGCTGAAGTCCGGCTCTCCACCCTTCTCAGATGCATCAAACAGCGCCTGACCGAATGTGGCGACGAACTCCATCACGTCGTTGCCGGCGGCCTCCAGCACCTCCCAGTCCCAGGGGGTGAGCGGCACGCGGCCAAAGCTGCACTTCACGATCATGCCCCGCACCTCCAACTGTTCGGGCAAAAATACCCGGTCTCCCAAAAATGATTCCAGCTCAGCCCCCACGTTGGCGGGGGCTGAGGCTTTTAGGTGATGCTATCGAAGAGAATCTTCGCTGCCGGGCCGACGTCAGCCTGGTTGAGGATGAAGGTCACGCCCCAGGGGTAGACAACATCAACCGCACCCATCAGCGCAGCGGGAACCTTCCAGGTCACGCCGCTCGGGGCGCCCCGCAGCTCGAACTCGAGGCCGGGCGCGGTGGTGTCCGTGGTCTCGCCGGTACCCGTCAGCGTAGCGCCGGGGCGGAAGACAACCCGGCTCTTGGAACCCGCGCCGCTGTTGGTGATGCGCAGGGCCGCGCCGGTGTTGACGCCTTCAGCGCCGTTGTCGAAGATGGGCGCGTCTTTGTATGCGCCGGTCGCTGCAACCTTGTCAGGCGTGCTGCCCGCATGCAGCCCCAGCACGTCGAGGTCGCGGGTCACAGTGGTGAAGTCTTCGCCACGCGTGACGCTCGTCACCTCCGTGAACAAGGTGACTTGCGGGCCGCCTTCGAGGGTGTTGGGAACTTTGAAGTCGTCGGTCTGGCGATCACGCACAGGGGTCAGGCTCGTGACGATGCCCAGCGAGATGATCTCGGTCGTGCCGGCGCGCTTGAACAGGACGGCATGCGCAACGCCACGGGAGACGCTGGCCGCGCTCAGGTGAGTAGCGGCGTTCTTGATGGTCAGGGTAGAAAGGTCTACTGCCATGTTGGTACCTCCAGGGGGTATAGGGTCAGGTATGAGAGGCGGATGCCGGTGCCGAGGGTGTCGAGCATGACCTCGCGGCCAGCCGGTCGGAAGGTCGGGTCCAGGGGGTCGCCCGTCATCGCCTCGGCGGCGAGATCAGCAAGTCGGTACGCTTCGCTCTCATCGCTGTGGATGCAGACGAAGTGGACCGTTGCTTCTGTGAACCACTGATCCAGGGGCGTCAGGTCTGGGTCCTGCAGCTGCACAAACCCGCGCGGATTCTCAGCCAGGAAGGCCGCGAGGCCAGAGGCTCCTGGTCTGAGCTTGCTGCTGAAGCGCGAGATGTCATCGGCCTGGCGAGGTGTGACAATCTTGACGCCAAGGGCCAGCAGGCGCTGAATCACTTCGTCCACGTCAACGCACCTGCCCTTGTCATCGTCCAGAAGGACTCGCTCCCGATTGCCAGCAGCTCGACCCGGCCAAAGCGCGGATGGTTGCACCAGCTGCCAATGGGCGGCCAGTCCTCCAGGGTCGGCACGTCGTCGGGGTGAATGCGCAAGATCGCCTCAGCGCGCTCAAACTCGGGCATGACGCGCAGCTGCTCAACCGTGCGCGCGGGCAGGTCTTGCAGTGCCGCAACCCCGCACCGGCAGGTCTTCGTGGTGGTCACGCTGAGGCCGTTGGGGTCTCCAATGAGCTTCTCTGAGTGCGTCCAGGTCAGGGTCTCCGGGTAGAGTTCTGCGCTGAAGTCCCGCAAGAGCTGCTGCGCGAGCATCTGGTACTCGTGCATGATCAGTATTCCTCGGGCAACACTAGCCGGGAAGCGCGCATGGCAGCCGTGCCGGTTGCGCCCCCCGTGCTCGCCTCAAGCAGGCGCGAGATCCGGCCACGCTCTGCCAGAAGCAGCCTCATGATCCCCACGCGGTCGTATCTGACGGTCAGCTGTCCCGGCGCTGTGAACTCATCGGGCCGGGTCGCCACTACGGCGAGCTCCATCCCGATGAGCTCGACCAGCATCGAGCGATAGATGAACACGTCGTCCTCGCTGTCGTAGGTCGCATACAACTGCTTGAGCCACGCCTCAAGCTCAGCGGCAGTCGTGAACCCGAGATCGCCCGGGCGCAGGCGGTACCGTTGCAACAGGGTTTTGATCGGGTCCACGGCTCACCTCACTTCGCTGCGGTTCTGCGGTTCGTCGCGGTCTTGGGCTGCTCCTGCTCCGAGTCAGCCTCTTCGGCCTTCGGGGCAGGGGCAGCCTTCACGGGCGTGCCGTCAGGGTAGACTTCACGCCCGTTCACCATGAAGGTGATGCGCTGGTCAGCCATTCAGATCACTCCTCGTACTGATTGACCGGGGCGTTGTATTTGCTGTTCGTGCTGTTGAATTGCAGCACGGAAGCGCCACCACGGTTGCTCACGCCGAAGCCGAAGAGGGCTTCCCAGGTACGTGCCGTCAGCACGGTGTTTCCTTCCTGGCCCTTGAGACGCAGGCCTTGCAGCACGCGCTGTTCAGGCACACGGCGCTTCAGCACCTTGGGCGCGTTCAGGTCCAGGGCCAGGCTGTAGCCAGCAGGCATCCAGGGCTTGACGAACACGGGGTACATGGCGTTGAAGTAGCCGATCTTGCGGTCACCGGTGTTTCCAGTGTTCAAGGTGTCGGTGCTGATCACGCCATCAGCCCTCATCACGATCACGCCAGCCGCAGTGTCGGCAGCGAAGTTCGGCAGCGCGCGGAAGGCGGCAGCGTCAGCTTCACTGATGTGCAGCACGATGTTGGCGTTCGTGCTGTGCTCGGCCACGGTGTCGACCTGGCCCTGCACGGCGTCATTGCTCAGCGCGGCGCTGTAGAGGTAGTGGTTGTGCCCGCTGCCAAAGGTCTTCCCGTTGGCGTTGACGCCGGGGACCTCGTCGTCGCCGTTGTACAGGGGCACAACCTTGACGCCGTCCAGGGTGCGGCGCTGGATGGTAGGCAGCAGGATGATGTCGTGCACGTTGCTGCTCACGGGATTCAGCAGGGCGGCCAGCATGTCCTCGCGGTTGGCGGTGGCGTAGGCCAGCTGAGCGTCCTCGTTCATGCGGATCAGATCGCGCACGGTGCCGACAAGGGCGAAATGATCGGTCCAGCCGGTGGCGAAGGCGCGGAGCTTCATAGGGAAGCTGCGGCTCGCGCTGCTGCTGGCGCGCTGAGTGCGCACGTTGCCGAACTCGTCCACCTCTTCCATGCGCACGGCGTTGGCGATGGGGGCGGCCTCGGTCAGGTTGGTGGTGGTCTCGGCGATCACGCTGAGGCCCTGGACCACGGCCTGGTTGGTGGCGGTCAGCATGGCGGTGGTCACGGCCAGCGCATTGCTGTAGCCGAACTCGCTCAGCAGCTGGTCGTTCTCGCGCAGCTCGGCCACTTTGTAGACGCCGCTCTGCTTGGCGTTGGGAAGGTAGATCTTGGTCATGTCATGTCTCCTTGTTGAGGGCTCAGGCTCAGGCGGTCTTGACGGCGCTCACGATGACCTGGAGGTCTCGCTTGCTCACGGCGCGGAACACGGGGGTGGTGCTGGCGGTGTCGGCTTCGCGCGCCACGGCGGTCAGGCCGAACAGGTCGCCGGCCGAAAGCCCGGCGGCGTCGTCAGCGTGGAAGCGGTAGCCGTCGCCAAGAACGGTGATTGCCTCACCGGCGTACGCCTTGCGGGGGCTCGTGATGCCGTGGAACACGTCCCCGGCCTTGGCGGCGAACACGCGGCGCATGCCAGCGGCGTCAGCCTTGATGGTGCAGGGGGTGCAGGCTTCCAGGTCCTCACCAGCCTTGAGGCCGGTGATTTGAACTCCAGTCCAGCTCTTGCCGTCGATGTCTGCTTTGGTGCTGATGGTGAACTTCATGGTCTACTCCTTTTAGAAAACGGGGCTGGGGATGTTGATCCCTTCAACCTTGGTCACGTTGGCCGGGGTCGCGCTCGCCTTCGACGGCACGATCACAGGCTGGCTGGCGTTCGCATCTGCGGTCACAGGCTCACCCGTGATCCTCAATGCGGCCTCGAACCCCTTGACGTCGGGGTGGTCAGAGAGAGGCGTGAACCCGGTCTCCGTGCCCTTCTCGTCGCGTGCAGGGATTCCCCACACGTCCTGCTCCACGTCCTCGCCCTTGTCGTTCTTCGACTTGACCTTGCGCAGCTCAGGCACGCCCTGCTCGTCGCGCAGGACCTTGGCCAGCTTGCCGGGATCGAACTTCAGCGCAGCCGCAGCCTTGCCAAACGCGTTCTCACGCTCAAGGGTGTCAGCGGTCGCAGCGCGGGCGAACTTCGCTTCCGCAGCCTTCACGCCGTCCTCGGGCTTCTCCGGGTCAATGCCGAGCTTCTTCAGGGCTTCCTGCGCCTTCGCCAGCTGCTTGCTCACGGTGTCGGAACTTCCGGCGTCGCTCTTCAGCTTGGCAATGGCGGCTTTCGCAGCGTCAGCGGCAGCGTCCTCGTCGTTGGGGTCGAGTTCGAGCCCCAGGTCGGTGATGATCTTGGCATAGACGCGGTGGAAGCGGCGCACACTGGCGTTCTGCTTCTCGCGGTCGGCCACGTCGGCACGTGCAGCCTTGCCGGCGCGCTCAGCGTCCCCGTCGTTGGCGTCGAGGTACTCCTGCCAGGTGCGAGCGCTCAGGATGGGAAGGTGGATCTTGGGGGTCTTCTGCATGTGATACCTCCTGCCGGTGATTCACGCGGCATAGGTGAAAGCCAGCCGCACTGGGCTGGACGTGGCTTTGCGCTGGTCTTACGGCGGAACTTCCCCCGCCAGCGCGCTACTGATCGGCCGTCTGATCCACCTGGTTCACAGGTGGTGTGGTGGTCTGCTGCTCGGGTCGGCTCGTCTCTTCCTTCTCGATGATCTGCTGCTCGGCGTCGGGGTCGGCGATGCCCGCCGTGGTCTGCAGGGTCTGCCGGCTGATCGCGCCAGCCTTCCAGAGCTCAAGCCAGATCCTGATGGTGTCAGCGCTGGGCTCGAAGATCTTCTGCCGGCAGGTGACACTCGGGCGCAGGCCGTCGTAGCGGTTCGGCTGCCCCTGCACGATCGCCGACACGCGCATGGCCAGGGTCAGGATGTCCCTGATGAAGCTCTCGACGGCTGTGGCGCATCTGGCCACGGCGCGCAGGTAGGGCCCGGTGCTGGTCTCGCGGGATCTGCCGCTCGCAGTCGCGTCCCCGGCAATCAGCATGAACTGCTGCCTGAGGATGCCGTAGAGGTCAGCGGTGGCCTGATCGATGGCGGCCTGAATAGCCTTGGGCTCATCCGGGCTGAGCTTGGTCACGCTCGCGCCGGGGTAGAGCTTCGTGCGCGTGATGGTCACAGGCTCCCCGTCCTCGCCCATCCTGCCGGTGTCTTCCACCTCAGTCACTTGCGATGGAGCGAGCCAGGCCTCAGCGCCCGCACCGTTGATGGGGCGCGGCCTGCCGTCCTCATCGAGCGCAGGGTCCAGGCCGATGAACAGGGTCTTCTCGAACACGGCATAGCGGGTGTTGCGGCTCATCGCGGTCGTGCCCACGTTGCGCGCGTCCTGCACTCCCAGCGCGTCAGGCGTGATCATGCGGCGAGGCATCTTCAAGTTCAGCAGGTAGAGAAGCCCGCCAAGGTCAAGCGGCTGTCCGGTCGTCACTCCACCGGCGCTGTCCACCACCCTCACCACGGTGCGCTCCTGATCGTCGAGGCTGCTCACTTCCCACTCGGTCTTCAGCGTCGCCTGGCCTCCCGTCCACACGCGGGTCACGCCGTAGCGCTCCATGGTGTCGGGGTCTTGATAGATCCCCGCATCCCCGGGCTCAGGCATCACAAGGTGCAGCGGGTCCAGGCTCTTCGCGGCCTCGCGCTTGCTCAGCCGGCCCATCCTATCGATGTAGCGCGCCGGGATACGCGGGCGCACCGGCTGATTCCCGTGAGCCAATGCTCCGATGACCGCCGTCTGGATGAAGCTCGGCAGGTCGCGCTCATCCCACCAGGCCGTGGCCACGGACTCGATCTCGTCGATCAGCGCCTGCTCCTGCTCGTTGGGCCTCTCGCCGTCCGCGAGTGGACGCTCGACTACGAAGCTCCAGTCCGCCTCGTCCGCACCGATCCCGTCAGCGAGCAGCTCGATGCCCTCGCGCAGCACGTTCCTGAAGGTGAAGCTGCGCCGGATGGCCTGCACCTGCGCGGGGTATCCGGGCGCGGTCTTCGGCAGCAGGTCGCCGGTCCAGTAGCTGATGTCGGTCTCGCCCGTCCCGCCGATCACCTTGCCGTCCGCGCCCAGGATGGTCAGCGGGCGCTGAGGCGACAGTTGGTAGCCGTTCATGTAGTCGACGATGCGCCGGGTGTTGCCGTCGCTGAAGGTCGCCACGATGGCTTCGAGGTCGGTCGGTTTTGGATTCTCAGGGTCGAAGCTCATGTGGCACCTCCTCCAGCTCCAGCTGATGGTTCATGCGGAACACGCGAAGCACGCCGCCGGTGATGATGGGAAAGTCGAGGAAGGGCAGGGACGGGAAGAGTAGATCAGCCGCCTCACGGAAGTCCGCGATGTCCACCTCGCTAGGCCCCTGCGGCGTCCCCGCTGGATGCGAGTGCCAGTAGCCCAGGTAGCGCAGGCCAGAAGCGGCGGCGAGATCAGCCGCGAGCTGATGCCCTGGATCACACAGGGTCAGGTGGTGCGTGCCCCGGTCATCGCCGGGCAGCGGTCCAGTGCAGGACATGACGTGCCCAGGCGTGCCGAAGATCAGGCCGCCCTGCTCGCGCGGATCGTCCAGGTCGTAGGGCAGTTCACAGTGGAGAACCAGCATGCTTCCTGATCACCTCCCTGATGTCCGGCCTCTGCATCATCACGGCACTGATGTACTCTTCCTGTGCTCGCGTCCACGCGCGGTCGATCATCGCGGCGACGGGCCCATCCACGCCCTGCTCAAGCACCTCAGCGAATGCGGTGAAGGGCCAGTGGCTGATGTGGCACAGCTCGTGGGCGATGGTGTCCACCAGCTCAGCGTGGTCATCGATGCGGTCCGGCCAGAGGTTGATGGTGGCGATGCGGTAGTCCACGCGGGTCACGCAGGTGCCCATGTTGCCGTCCTCTTCGTCGTCGTCCCGGACGCTCCAGCGGATGCTCCACTCCTTGCCGATCCCCAGCAGCGGCCTGAGCTCGCGCTCCATCCGCCTGCACAGTTGGAGAAGACTCATACGTAGCTCCGTGGCTTCTTGACCACAACCACCGAGCGTTGCGTCTTCGGTCTGTGCAACATCTGCGCCGCCCACGCGTCAGCGTCCGCGAGGTCGTACGGCTTGTTCTCAGGCAGCCGCTTCAGGGCGCGGAAGAGGGACTCATGCGTACCGATGGCGTCCAGCAGCTCGCCGCGCTCACGCATGCCTTTGGCGTACTGCCAGCGCTCGCGCTTCCCGCCGGTCGCCGTCGTGGCCTTCACCTCTGCGTAGCGAGGGATCGGCGTGTCCGGGCTCAGGGTCCCGTCATTCACCATCTCGGCCCACGTGCGTCTGAAGCTGTCGCGCCACAGGTCCCCGCCCTGGTTCGTCTCGATGCCCAGCGTGCTGGCCTCGAGATCCACCGCCACCTGGATGGCCCGGCGCATCAGCGGCGCGGTGCCTTCTCTGCCTTCCCATGAATGCAGCGTCACCACCTGCCCGGTCGTTGCTCTGCCTGCCGCAGCGATGGCCTGATTGTCGCTCGCGTCTGTTGCGGTCACGGCGATGTCGCACCACACCTGCACGTCCTCGAAGTCGAAGGCGTCGCGGTCCACGGGATGGAACTGGTAGCCCGCATACAGGCTGCCGCGCTCGTCCTTGATCTCGTTCTGCACTTCTGCGATGAACTCGTCCGGGCCGATCTGGTTCAGCAGATCCTCGAGCACCGGGATGGGGCGAGCCTCTGGCCACGTCGGGATTCCGCCCGTGATCCGATAGATAGGTCGGTGCGTCTCCGGATCCCTGCCGCTCATGTCGTACGTGAAGCCATCGATGGCCTTATGCGGTCCGGAGACGTAGGCGCTCATCAGGAAGTCGCGCGGGAACTCCGGGTTCACGTCCGCCAGGCGCGTCACCACCCCGTGCGGCGTGATCAGGTTCTGCATGACCATCACCGCAGCGCCAGGAGCCCCGGCCGGGATGATCGAAGCGCGGATCGTCTCGAGCTTCTTCTCTGTCATCAGGAGGCTGTCTTTGCGCGAGTCGATGTCGTCGAACACGATCAGGTCAGGGCGGGCGTCGTCGAGGTTCAAGCCTCGAATCGCAGAGTCCAGCCCCGCAGCGTCGATGATCAGCCCAGAGTCGGTCCACACTCGGCTTCGACGCCAGCCCATGGAGTTGCCGTGGACACCCTTCTTCGCACGCGCAAGCTTGGGGTAGTGCCTGCGCACGCCCGTGGAGGCCAGGATCTGCCCGATCCCTTGCACGCTGCTGTCGGCCATGTCCTGATTGGCTTGCACGTACAGCACGTAGCGGTAGCCCAGGGTCGCAAGCGCCACGGGGGCGCGCCTGGCGTTGGTCGTCTTTGAGTACCCGCGCGGCCATATGAACGCGCCAGCGCTTGCCTTGCTGGGGTCACGCTTGAAGATCCAATTCCAGTAGTCGAGCTGGAACGGTGCCAGCGGGGCAGTGAAGGTGCCAGGCCACAGGGCGCGCAGCCACTCCTCTGGATCGGTCGGCGCAGGCGGCCCGTCACCGAGGTCGACCTTAGTTGATCGTCCGGCCAGCCCCTGCTGTATGCCCTGCGAGAGCCCCTGCGACAGCAGCGATCTCTGGCTCGGGTTCGATTCCGTCGACCCTTCGCTCGAAGGCGCGGAGAAGAGCATCTCGCTCAGCTTCATCGATGCCCACCTCCCTGGTCGCCTCGATCAGGGCCAGCCCCACCTTCGGCAGCATCCTGGCGAACGCTGCGAGTGGGATCATGCCTTCCTTGCGCTGGCTCTGGATCGTCTTGGCTAGCGAGCCGATCTTGTCCAGGAAGTTGCCCGCCTGGAGGATGTCCACGATCTGCTTGGGCTTGGCTGCGCTCCCGCCGATCTGGTAGCTCTCGTGCCAGGCCAGCAGCGCAGCGGTCATCGCGTCGTAGCGCTCGACGTAGTCCTGCACCAGCGCGCGCAACAGGGCGAGCTCGGGCAGCAGGTTCATGGGGTCGTCGTCGATGATGGCGTCATCAATGAGTTGGCGGAGACGCGGGGATGCGTTGATTTCGGCATAGCGCAGGCTCGTCTTCTGGCCAACCCCGCCATGCAGCTTGCAGCGGCCCTCACCTGGATGGTCGGTTCCCCACCCTGCTGGCCTTGCACATGGCTTGCCTGACCTGTTCTTCGCGCCGCAGGTCGAGAGCTTCTCACGGCTCACCCTGGTGGTCCCCTGCTTGCCCGGCGTGCGCCTCAGATGTGCATCTGTCATGGGGATGGCCGCAGCTGGCGCTTTGGTTTTCCTAGGTGCCATTGCGGTCACCTCCTACGCTCTGTTCAGACCCGCTCGGGCCAGTGCCAGGTGCCGGGTCGCTTCTCTTTCTCATCCTGCGCCACGGTCGGCGGGAAAAACACCCCGGTCGGGTTCAGCACACAGAGGGACACGATGATGTCCCGTGAACCCGTATGCACCCCGGTCACGATCGCCGCCCGGTGCTGCGGCGCGTACTCGCCCCCCGGCGTTCCGTAGCTCACGTAGTGCACGATGCGGCCCACAGTCGGGATCTGCTTGCGCTCCTGGGTTTGGACGGGCTGCGTGGGCCACTCGGGCTCACCAGAGGCGGGGGTCGGGTTGTTGTTGTACAGGGTCATGCTTTCACCTCGGGTTGTTTGTTCTGGATTTCGAAATCCACGATCATCAGCGAGGTCCCCGGCGCGTGCTCTGCTTGCGTTCCTGCCGTCTGAGTAGCGCAATCAGCTGCCCGTGGCGGTGCATGCGCAAGCCCGCGAGATTTCCCCACGGCGTGCGCCCGTTCTCAATTGCGTCATTCAGCAAGGCATGGGCCTCTGCGTTGCTCAGGCCGCGCTTGCTGAGCAATTCTGCAATGGTCAGCAGCTGAGGCAGACTGGGCTGCGTGGTGCGGACATAGTCGGGCGTGGTGTCGGGCGTGGTGGTCATGATGTGCCTCTCAGGTGCGAGGGGCGGCTCGCGGTTGGATAGCAAGTCCCCCGGGCCGCGAATCGCCCGGGGGTGCTCTGCTTGCGTCTTTGCCTGATGCGCTCTATTCAGATTTCAAGAACAAGGGCAAAGGCCCCGATCTGGTTTGACCGAGGCCCCTGCGAGCGCTATGCACAAGTTGCGCAGCGTAGAGATATGATACAGGTATTGCACACAGAAGTCAAGCAACCCGGCAATTCCGTTGCGCTAATTCCTCATTCACGGCAACGTCCAGCATCCCGGCCAGGGTGAGCCAGGCTTCCCACGTTGCGTCTTTCACCCGGGGGGCGCGGCGCAGCTGGTCTTCACGGCCAGGGGCTACGGGGTTGACGCTCTCTTGCAACACGGTGCGCAGAGCCTCTTCCTGCTCAGGCGTCCGGACCTCCCGGGTCACGTCAAGGCGCAGGCGCTGGGCGGGGACGCTGAGCGTGATTCCCGGGCCAGTCACGATGAGGGGCGCGATCTCCACAACGTACACGGGGGAGGGCAAGCTACGCTGTGGCGGGGTGTGGCGCGGCTGGCGGCGCTTGGCGGTGGTCACGCGGGCCTTCGCGTCGGCGATCCGGGCCTCTTTGTTGCGGTGCTGTCGGGTGAGCTCCCGCAGGTGATCCGCAGCCTGAACGCGCAGCTTCAGCAACACGCGAGCGCCGCGAATCCGCGCCCCCTGGCCCGTTGCCTTCGCGAGTTCCAGGGCCATCCGCGCTCCGGCCACGCGGGCGTCCAGGCGTTGCTGTTCACCTGGCGGGATAGTCAGCATGTGGGCGTCAAGCCAGCGGTGATAGCGCAGCAGCTCTTGCAGGCGTGCCGTTGCCTCCTGAAGGCTGAGACGGCGCAGCTCCTCGGCGACGCGTTCGCGCTCAGCCCTATCACCGGGCCGGGGCGGGGCGTACAGGTCAAGCCCCTCCAGCCGTCTCCGCCAGGCCTCCGCGCGCGCCTGATCCCGCGCGTTCCCGGTCACGGCGGCCGCCGCGATGGCTGCATCAAGCCGGGCAACCATCTCTGGACCGGCGGTGTCCCCGCGCTGCCTGAGCGACTGAGTGCTGCCCAGTCCGGCGGGGATGAACTGCGGTACGCTCATGCGCTGCTTGTACTCACGCGTACCCCCAAGCACCGCACGTGCCACCGCCTCAATGACGTGCAGCTTGACCTGGTCGTGCGCGGTTTTCTGCCATCCCACCTTTATCTCAGTCATTTCATCATCTCCCTGAGCGTCTGCGTGAACTTCATCCCGTCCATGCCCACCGCCGCGATCAATTCGGTCTCGGTGGTGATCTCCGCGTACCTCGCCGGCCTGGCCTCTTGCGCGGGCTCACGCTGGGTTGTCTCTACCTGCGGTTCAAGCCACGCGCGCTCAAGTTCGCGTTGCAGTTGCGCCGCCTGCTCTTCCTTGCGCCGCTGATGGTAGCTGCGCCTCGGGGGCCCGGCCTGCCGTTGACCCCTCACTGCTCCAACCCCAACGCACGCTTGACCCACTGCACCGCTTCACCGCTCTTCACGTGCGCCCCCGTGATGCGGATCACGCGCCACCCCGCGAGGGTCAACAGGGCGTACTTGCGGCAGTCTTCCTCAAAACCCCGTCCGCGGGTGTGCCGTCCCTGCCCCCACGTTCCCCCCTCGGCCTCGACGATCAGGCGCGCCTCAGGCCAGGCGAAATCAGAGCGCCACTTGCGGCCCGGGACCAGCATCAATTCGCGCTCAGGCTCAGGTATGGCGGCATCTCGCAGCGCCGCGAGGAAGGCCAGTTCAAGCTCGCTACCCTGCTCCACAACAACCCCCGCGCGCCGGAGGGCTTCGCGGCTCACCCCGCTAGCGAATGACCGGCTCACGGTTGCACCCCCGCAAGCCCAAGCAGCGCCCGGGCGTTGCGCTGCACCTGGTCAAGGTCAGCAGCTACCAGCGTGCACATAGGTACCTGCATGCGCACGATGCTGTCGATGTCCAGCGCCTCCTGAGTGGTAGCCGGGGCAACGCCGGGGCGGATCACCATCACCGGCAGCGCCCCAATGATCAGCCAGTCGCGCATCTCGCGCGCGTTCTGCACGCGGGGCACAAACACTACCTTTCCCTCGGACTCATACCTCAGGGCGCGCGCAATCACCATAGGCAAGAGTTGCGGGCCATGGTTGCGCCCGAACTCCTCAAGGAAGGGCCGGATGCGCGCCTTCGCGTCCGGATCTTCAGTCCACGCGCTGATCTGGTAGCGACTGAGACAGGCCCCGTTGCTCTGGTACTTGATCTCATCACCCAGGGCGACCCGCGCCACCCGATCCGGCGCGAGCAGCTCAGCCTGGCGGAAAAGCTCATCTTTGCCCGCGCCCGCGGCTCCAACCATTGCGTAGATGGTCATTCAGCCACCCCCAGCGCTTCCGCCACAGTCACGGTCAGGGGCTGATCCTTCAGCCTCCAGCCGCGCACGCTGCACCACTCAGCCCGGCCATCCCGCCTCAGTCGCCGCAGAATCTCCTGAGTCTCAGGCACACTGAAACGTGCGCGGAGCGAGATAGTCTCAGCGCTCAGGGGTACGGTGCGGACTCTGCCGTCTACCCCTCTCACCACCTCGACCACGCCGCTGCGCTGATGTTCTTCCAGCAGCGCCAGGATCACGCGGTCCAGCGCCGCGGTAAGGTCCTCACCGGTCAGCTTGCTCTTCAGCAGCGCGCTGCGGTAGCGCACACTGGCCGCGTGCCGGTAGGTGTCCGCCCCCGGCCCTGCGGGTATCAGGTCCTGGCGCGCCCTCAACTGCGCGCGCGCGGCGGGTACGCTCAGCTGATCACGCGCAGCCAGGCGGATAGCATTCAGAATCTCACCACTCATTGCGCGCCCTCCTCCGGGTCACTGAGGATGACCATCTCAAAGCCGGCGGGCCCGTACAGGATGCCCATCATCCTGCGCACCCCGCCGTAGCCCTCGGCAGCGTGGTAGTGGTCCTGTGGTTTGATCGTGGGGTAGGTGTTGATGCCGACGCCGGCAACGTCGACGCGCTGGAAGCTATGGAAGTGCCCGCCATGCACTGCAAAGCGCCGGGCCTGCCGAGCGAGCGGGTGGCGAAGCACCTCGTTGGCGAGCTCGGTTGCCCTTGCTGGACTCATCCGGCCATCAAAATGCCGGAACATGTGCAGCACGTCTCCGACCAGCACGAACGTCGGCGCACCCATTGGGGCCACAGGCTCAGCGGTGACGCCTGCACCCCAGTGCCCAGCGCGGATGCTGTTGCAGACGGTGCGGAGGAACACCTCTTCTACATTCCTACCGTGGTTGCCGGTCACGCCCACCACGTGCACGCTGCCGTAGGTGGTACAGGCTTCGGCGGTCTCGGCGAACATGCGCCAGGCCTCATCTGCCTCTTCGCTGGGAAGGGCGGTGGCGAGCTGCGGAGTGCCCTTGGTGGTGGCGTAGCCGGTGTCGGTATGGTTGCCGTCGTTGCCCTGCACGTACAGAGTGTTGAAGCGTCCACCGGTCAGGGAGGCGGCACGGGCGAGGATCTGGTCACGGTGGCGAGCCCAGGCGTCAACGGCGATCTTCGGGCCCCAGCTGCCATCGACGGCGCGAGCGCCCAGGTGCAGGTCTGCGCTGATCAGCACCAGGGTGTAGCCGTTCTTTGCTGGGACATGCGGAAGTGGAGCCGGTCGGCGGGTGGCGTAGAAGCCATCCAGGGCTGCCACCATCCGATCCTCGGCGCTGGGGCCCTGGGGCTCGCTGCGGGGCCGCATGAACAGGCTCGACCTCCCGTCAGTCTTCTCCCAGCGCGCGGTCTCGTCCTGCCCCCAGTCCACACCGGACTCCGTGACCGTGATCTCGGGATCGCCTCCCGCCGCCCGGCCCATCGCGCCCATCGCGCCCATCAGTTGCTCAATTGCCCGCGCGGCCCCCATTCCGGACGCCAGCCTTGCCCTTGCTTCCCTGAATCGCCCGCTGAGCGACCCGCCGGGGCTGCCGCCCGCGATCCTGCACAGTTCAGACAGACTGGCGTCCGGGTTGTCCCGCGCGATCTGCTCAAGGTGCGCGTTTGAATAGCGCGCAGGCCGCCCGGCGCTTTTCACGGCGTCAGCTGCGGCCTCATGGGTTGCCTGCGTCTCGTCAGGCTCTTTCTTGTTTGGCATTGGAGAACTCCTGATGCTTCTGCATCTCGAAGGTGTTCTCCGTATCCATGTCAGATATTGTAGCCGACTGGAGTACAAAAATCAATGATATCACTGTGCTGGACGACGAAAAAGCCCGATCACGATTGATCGGGCGGGGGCGGTGCGGGGATCAGCTGCGGATGGACTTCCTGATCCGGTTCGCCTGCAGGTTCCAGATCTTGACCTGCGCATCCAGCAGTAGATCGGCTACCTCGCCCCTGAGTTCCGGATCCACTTCAAGCTGCCGCTTGATGTTCTCCAGCCCTTCACGCGCCACTTCGAGCTCACGGTACTTCTCAAGCAGGGCAGCATCAACCGCTTTGCGCAGGCTCGGGCTGCGCAGGAACTCCTCGCAGGTGCCGTCAAGCGCCTGGGCGTGCAGCTTGCTGGCGTAGGGGCCAGCGGCGATGCGTCGCAGCATGTCCGCAGTGAACACATCAGCTTCGCCCTGGTCGGCGTTCGTAAGCGCGGCCAGCGCCTGCGCGGCCTCGCGCTCACTCCTTGGCGGTTGGGACGCAATGATGGCGAGGCGTGCGTTCTCGTCGTCTGTGTAGGTCATAGTGGCCTCCTTGCCCCGGCATGTCCCCCGGGGCTGGGTGTGGTGAGTAGATCAGCTGCGGAGAGTCTTGATGAGGGCCGCGAGGCGTTCCGTGCGGTCAGGTTGACGCGGGGGCGAGGGGTAGCGGCTGCCGGGCGGCAGGGGCGGCCTGGGTGGCCTCGGGGGAACGGGTGGGGTGTTCATGCGTCCTCCCCCTGCGGCCCGAAGCCGGTCGACAGGGCGTTGCGCAGCGCCAGCCTCCAGCCGTGCCCGGCGTCCTGAGGCTTGCCGCACCGGGTCACGGTCTGGTTGAACAGCCACCAGCGCTCAACGGGGTGCAGGTTGCGCCAGGCGGCGGCGATGTGGTCGATCTCCTGAGTAGTCTCAGCAGCCTCAACGGCCCAGATGAGCACCAGGGCCTCCTTGCCGAGGTTGTCAAGGCAGAGTTTGTTCTCCCCGCTGATCACGCGGCCCACGGTGGTGCCGCCGCCGTCAACAATCTGCCAGTTCAATTCGGAGGAGATGACTGCGGCAATCTGGTCCCACTTCCAGCGCGGCATGTCCAGCACGCGGTCCAGGCGCTCGGGAGTGGCGGTGGTGGTGGTCCTGAACTCGTACGCGTCGACGGTCTTCTTCTTGACGTCAATGCCGATGTAGCCGCTGGTATCCGGGTTGAAGCGCCCAAACTGCCCAGGCGTGGTGGTGGTCTTGACGGTCTTCCTGGTGGTCATGATGTTCCTCCTTGCCCCGGATTGACCCCCGGGGCGCGGGTACGTGGTGTCTAGGCGAAGCGCGCGATCTCGCCCTGGGTCACGGGCTGTTTGCGAAACCAGTCGATCATTTCGTAGATCTCGGCCATCACGTCCCCGTCGCAAAACCCATACCGGAACTCGACTGCATCGGCCACGCTCGCCGTCGAGGCGGCATCGGCGCTCAGCCTCATCTGCTCGGCCGTGGGCTCCCAGTCGCACCAGGGGCGCACGTCCTCCAGCTCCTTAGCGCCGGTGGGCTCAGCGGTGGGGCGGCAGTCAACGGTGCAGGTGGTGCCGTTGATAGTGAAGCTGCCGAGGAGCTCACCGTGCTCGCTACGCAGGGTAGCGCGGTACTGACCCATCTCCAGGAGCGCGCGGGTGCCGTTCATCGCGCGGTACCCGACCAGGCCGTGGGTGTCGAGCTCGCGGCGGCGGTAGTACCCAACTCCGTCGCGGGCGATGATGCAGCGGGGGCGATTGCTCTTCGGTTTGGTGGTGGTGGTGGTCATGATCTTCTCCTTCGGCCTCTGGTGGGCCTGAAGGGGAGCGGCTGTTCTCGTGTCGCGGCGTCTAGTGGTTCTTCGCTGCTTCCCTTGTGCTTCTAGGGTAGTATACATGCGTACACATGTCAATAGATGCGTACGCATATCGATCTTTGTCCAATCTTCATGATTCAAGCAAAGAAGAAGCGCCAGGGCGTGATCCTGGCGCTATGCGGCTAGTACCGCGTTCAGGCCCTGCTGATGCGCTCGCCCCGCTCTGCTTGTACTGGCTCTGATTGCTCATGGGCAGCGTTGACCACATCGCCGCGCTGCAGTGGGCTCAGGGTATTCCACCACTCGATGGCTTCACTCCTTCCGCGCACCCTGGCAACTGTAGTGGCCTCGCCGGGCTTCAGGTTGGGCCCTGCGGCCGTACGTCCCTCCGCTCTGGCCTTCTCAAGCCCGCGCATGCGCTCGGGTGGGTAGTCGCCGCGCGGGGCCGCAGCCTGCTTCTCTTTCTTCTCTTTTGGGGTCATGGTCTTCTCCTGTTGTTGCAAGTGGCCCCAGAGATGAATCCAGGGCCTGCCGACTTCTAGTTCAAATCTTGTGCCAGCGCCAGTACCTTCTGCCACTTCCGGTCAATTCATGAACATAGATATAGATGTCGCCGTTGGGTGCACGGTAGAGGGTCTCGCGACTTGCGTATTCCCAGTCATAGACGCTCTTACCTTTCTTCACGTAGTAGTCACTCACCACGCCAGCCTCGGCCAGCTTCACGTACTGATCCCAGTCGGCCTCGCCAGCATTGGCCATCTCAACGTACGGCACTTCCAGCTCATCAAGCATCTTCAACTGCGCCGAGCGCTTTTCAAGGTAGTACACGCTATTGCCGTAGGCCCAGAGGCCAGTGACCATCACCACCCCAGCTTTCCTGATGTGGTCTGCCAGGGCCCGCTCGCCGCCAAGGGACGACACGACCAGCTCGGCATCACAGTTGTCAGTGTTGTCTGAACCGCCGCGAAAGTGAGCGAGGTCAGCCAGCAGCTCTACTGCCAGCTCCTGCGGCATATCATCCAGGGCGGGAAGATTGCTGGTCACGATCTCGCGCATGGCCTCCTCGTCGCCGTAGGCCATGGCAGCGTTGCCGTAGTAGCGCACCACAATCGGCCTCCCGCTGATCGTCACGCCCGAGCGGTAGACGTCGCCAGTGGTGTTCCAGGCACCATCGAGGTCTCCATCAGCGACGAAGATGGTGCCACCGACAGTAGCTTTGCGACCATGCTCAAACATCACGCCGTTCCCGAGCCCGGCCCTGAAGGCGTCGAACTCAGCTTGGCGGCGCGCGAGATCGGCTGCGGCTTGATCGGCGGCCCGCTGCTCTTCCGCCTTGGCGTCCTCAATGGCGCTCGCCTCGCTTTCGGTGGCAGCGCGGAAGCCGACCTCGATGGCGTCGCAGCCCTCGAACTCGAACATGTCTTCGTCGTCGATGCGGTCCTGGTCGATCCGCCCAATGTTGATGATGCTGGCGACAGCAAGCAGCCGACCGTTGACGTCGACGGTCTGACCGATCCTGAGGCTTTCGTAGGCGGGGTAGAGGCTGGTGTACACGATTGGCTCGGCGTTGGTGGCCATCTTCTCTTCCTTGAAGTTCACGGTGCCCACGGCGAGCTCTCTGTTCCGTTCCCTTCTTCTGCCTCATGATGATCCACTTGCGTACACATGTCAATAGATGTGTACGCAAGTGGTCTTAATCCAGTCTTAATCATTCAGTCGAACGCCTGATTCCCGCTCCAGCAGCCACTGCGCCATCTGCCGCGCTCCGGCTCCCGCTGGCGGGGTGGGGAGGTAGCGGGTTGGGACGTACGCGGCGTAGTAGTGAAGCAGCAAGTCGTCGGCGTTGGTGCCCAGCCGCTCGAGGAACTGCTGCTCTCCCATCCGGTGCACCGCCTCCGGGCCGTCTGTGTGGTGGGCTGGGCAAAGCGGGATCACGCTGTAGTTGCGCAGCGGATTGTTCGTCCGGCGCGGCAACCCCCACACGCGCAGGTGGTGCAGCTGAACGCCGTGGTTGGTGACGCCGTAGAGCCGCTGGCAGGCCGCGCATGGCTGCGACGCGAGCCAGGTCATGTACGCGCTGCTGCCGTGGGGCGCGGGGAGGAGGATCACGGGCGGCTCCTGGCGGCGCGCTCGCGTCGCTCGTACATTGCCAACTGAGCCTCGGTGACGTGCAGGCGACGCTTGATACCCTTCCTGCCCTCAACATTGAACGCGACCGGCTCAATTCCCCGCCGCCTGAACCAGACCTTCGCCGTGTCGTTGGGGATCACCACGTAGCCCGCCGGAGCACGCCTGCCACGCTCAGCCGCCACGGCCTCCACATCGGCTGGATTCACATACAGTAGTCCCCGGACCAGCACTGCGCCAATCTTTCCTCCTCTGACCATCGACATCAGCGTATTCGGCGCGACCCTGAGCCTCTCTTGAGCGCGGGAGCGATCCAGCCATCCCACGGGCCTACTGGCAACCATGGCTACTCCAGGAATCACGCGATCCTGCCACGCCCTCGCTCCGGCGGCGGTCACGTAGACTTTGTTGCCGCGCCTCTCGGACGCATAGCCATGGTTCCTGCACCATCGCGCAACGAGGTAGGGCGGCAGTCCGCTCCCCTCAGCCACATCGTCCGCTGGCAGCATCTCGTCATCGTCTGCGTCGCCAGCCTGAAGTGGTTCCAGACCAACACTCCTGCGCCAGCCGTTGCCCACCGACCGCGTGATGAGCCTCTCCGTCTTCGTGAACCCGAACCCGATCTCCCTGTGCCTCACCTCCAGGCCTCTGCTCTTTGCCCAGCTGCAAGGGGCGCATGAAGTGAAGTGGGTGTCACTGACGACATCTACAGCCCTCACCCACTCATCCGCGCCTGCGGTGATCAGATCCACCACGTCGCGCGGGAAGTACATTCCCGGGGGGTCGCCCACCACACGGCAACGCTGCCCCGCGATGCCCACCTTCTTCATGCGCTTCTTGAGGGTGGTGGGGTCAACCCCCAGCTCCCGCGCCAGGTCGGCCTGCGAGATCATCTCCGGCCCGACAAACGGCAGAGACAGCACCGGGTCATCGCGCCTGAGCACATCCGCGGCCTCTGGTGGGAAGATGCGGATACGGCTACGGGTGCCCCTCGCGCGCCAGAGGGTGATCTGAAACTTGCAGCGCGCGGCCGCGGCCTTCACCGCCTCCTCGCTCTCTCTCAACTTGACAGCCAGCTCCTCAAGGGTCAGCCACCCCTCCGGCTTCTCCAACAGCACCGTCACCTTCGGCTTCCTGCGCTTCGCCGGGCTCATGCGGGCCTCCAGAGCGCTAGGTGGCCAACGCGCTTCACCCGCACTTTGCCAGCGCGCTCAAGCTCCTCCAGCTCGCGCACCACTGCCTCGGGCTCACCCGCGCCCTCCTCGACCAGCCCCGCCGTGGTCATCCACTCCCCACCCCGGCAGTGGTGCCTGAGCAGCGGAATCACGCGGGAGCCACGGGCGCGGGGAATGTACCTGGGGCGCAGCAGCTCTCGCACCGAGTCTGACGTGCTGATGTAGCCCACCCGCAGCTGCCCCAGGGCGCGCCTGACCACCGGGACGTGCAGCCCGGTCACGCTGGCGAGCTGCACGTCAGTTCTTGGTGATGTGGAGGCTTTGACGGCGGCGAGGACGCGCAGGCGTGGCTCGGTGGGGAGTGCCGCGTGGAGAGTGGCCGACGCCATGGTCAGGCCATCCCAGCGCGCTTCAGCAGCGCCTGCAACGCATCGTCGCGCAACACCGTCCACCCCTTCCACCCGTCCAGCGCGGCGGGCAGCACGTCGTCGGGCAGCGCCGCCAGACTCTCCAGCAGCATCGCCCGCAGCTCCGGAGCGCCGCCGGGCACATCAAGGCGGTGCGCAGCTGCGACGGTGCGGACTCGGCGGTGCAGCTCCTCCTCCACGCCCCTGGTCACATCCGGCAGCAGCACCGCAACCGTGCCCTCAGGCTGCTCCCGAGGCTTCGCAGCACGAATCCGCGCCACGCCGTCATCCACCTCTTTCTGCACCGCCGCCGCCCGCTCCACTTGTTTTGGCAAAACAGATTGCTGATCCCGCAGCCGCTGGCCAGCCGCGCGCAGAGTCTCCCACCTGGCATCGTCATCGTCCGGCACCACGATCCCCGACTCGACGGCCAGGGCGACATCGAGGAGCTTGTAGTAGGTCGTCCTGGAGATGCCGGTGGGTTGCAAGTCCAGGCAGATCCTGATGAAGTCCGCCGCAAGATCACCACACTGCCCGCGCACGATCAGCTGCCGGCGCAACTCAGACAGCCCCAGGGCGCGCTGGATCTTTGCTTCCGTCTCACCCCGCTCCGCCGCGCTAGCCGCCCCCAGGAACTCCCGAAGCTGCCCGATGACGTCATCGCGGGCCGGGGCGGGGGCGTAGATTGCCGTCCCAGCCGTCATTCAGTCACCTCCGGCATCATCCCGTCGCCCTTCCTGCGGGGCCCCCAGTAGGGAACCACCATGTCCCCACTGAACCACCAGCCTGTGGGTTGCTCCCCGCCAACGCCGTAGATGAGCAGCAGACGTTGCAACAGCTCCCTGATCACCGCGATCATTGCAGATCTCCCGTCTCACGCAGCATGTTCTCGGCGGCGCCCAACGCAGTCTTCAGCAGCGCCCAACCCGTGATCAGGCGGGCCCGGAACTCTTGCTCATCCAACGCGACTCCCGCGCACTCAAGCTCATTCCGCGCGGCTTCAACCAGCGCCGCGACCTGGAAGGCCTCGGCGGGCGGCACGTACAGTGCGCGGTTGGCAGGCGCAGGCAGAGACAGCGGCACGGCGAGCTCAGCCACTTCCCCGGGGTCACGCAGGCTGTCGGGGTTGACCAGGTGCAGGGTCATTCCAGGTCTCCCGGGTAGTCGGTCTCGCTGACGTCCAGCTGACCGGCGACGTCCTCAATCATGGCGCGGATGTTGTCCAGCACGGCCTCAAGCTCCTCCTCGGCTTCGAGCAGGTCAGGCAGCGAGGGAGCTTCACCCAGGGCGAGGTTGATCAGGTTGCTCCCGATCCCGATCAGGGTCTGGGCATCAAGTAGGGTTGCGTCTTTCGGCATGAGGGCACTCCTGTGAGCTTTTGCCGTCTCTGGCGGCTTTCAGGTGTCCTCTCCATGCCCTAGATTGTACCATCCGGAAAGCCTGAATTCAAGCGCCAGGACGGTGTTTTTGATATCAGTCAGTAGAAGGAAGGCCCGCAATGCAGGGATGGTAGCGCGTGTGCAGTGATATCAATTCGGTACATAATTCTGACGTGACTACCCCAAAAAATAAGAATGACAGGCGCTTATATCACGGCGACAACCTCGGGCTGATGCGTGAGCAGATCAAGGATGAGAGCGTCGATCTCGTGTATCTAGACCCGCCATTCAACAGCGGACAGGACTACAACATCCCATTCAAAGATCAGAAGGGAGAGAAGGATGCCGCACAGATAAAGGCATTCGAGGACACCTGGCACTGGGGCGACGATGACGAGGGCATCCTAGCCACCTTGCCTGCGCAGCACCCCGAGCTCGGCCGGTGGCTGAAGCTCACAGTTGAGTTGCTGGGCAAAAACGACATGAGTGCCTACTTGACGATGATGGCGGTGCGACTGCTTGAGATCCACCGCAGCTTGAAGCCGAGCGGATCGATGTATCTGCATTGCGACGTCACCGCAAGCCACTACTTGAAGGCCATGTGCGACATCATCTTCGGCGATGCGAACTTCATGAATGAGATCGTGTGGAAGGGTGCCGATGCGCACAACGACGCGAGATACCGGTACGCGGCGGTGAACGATCGCATCCTCTTCTACGCGAAGAAGCGCGAAGGATACTACTTCGAGCCTCAGCACACCGAATTCCCGGTCAAGACCCTGCGCGAGTGGTACCTCTACCTGGAGCTGCCGGACGGCACTACGCGCCGCATGACCAGGGCGGAGATAGATTCCCAGGAGATCCCGGACGGTGCGAGGCGCTTCAATACCGACAACCTGCGCAGCCCTTCACCCAGGCCCAACTTGACGTACGACTACAAGGGCTACAAGCCGCACCCCAACGGCTGGGCGGTCAGCATGGAGCGCATGAAAGAGCTGGATGAAGCTGGGCTGCTGCTCTTTCCGAGGTCGAAGGACGGTCGCATCATGCGCAAGAAGTACCTTGACGAGTCCAAAGGCCCAGTGATGTCGGATACATGGACGGACATCAGCCAGCTGCGCGGGCACGACATCGAGCGCCTGGGGTACCCAACTCAAAAGCCAGTCGCCCTGCTGGAGCGCATCATCAAGGCCTCGTGTCCAGAAAGCGGCATCGTGATGGATCCGTTCTGCGGCTGTGGAACTGCCGTAGTGGCGGCGGAAGCGCTCAGCCGACACTGGATCGGGATGGACATCACTCACCTCGCGGTCGGCCTGATCAAGTCCCGGCTCAAGCGGGACTTCGCGCTGGGCAAGGGTGACTTCCTCGAAGATGGCGTGCCTACCACGATCGAGGCCGCCCAATACTTGTTCGACCTTGACCCCTACGACTTCCAGTACTGGACTCTGGGCGAGATCGGAGCGCGACCATACGGGGCATCAAGCGGTAGCAAGAAGGGCAAGAAGGGTGGAGACGGCGGCATTGACGGGGAGCTCTTCTTCATGCGTCCCGATGGCCAGGATGTCGAGAGAGCAATCGTCAGCGTGAAGGGCGGCAAGAACTTGACGGCTGGCATGGTGCGCGACCTGGTTGGCACCATGACGAAGCATTCAGCAGCGATGGGCATCTTCATATGCCTGGCCAAGCCCACCGCGGGCGTGCTGAAGGAAGCGACGCTCGCCGGGGTCTACGAATATGGCGGCAAGACATACCCGAAGGTGCAGATCATGACGGTCGAGGACATCCTGGCGGGCAAGCAGCCCCAGGTTCCCGAGGGAAGCATCAACGTCACGCACGTCAACAAGAAGGTGACCAGCCGCAGCAAGCAGCAGGAATCTTCGACGATGAAGACGCTCTTCTAGCTCGGCGTTCCAGAAGTCGGAAGCCCAGCCAAGTCGCGGGGCCACAGGAAGCCTGACAAGCCACCTCGAATCTCACCCGAGGGCACCAGGACCCCAAGCTAGCTCGAGGCCCCACAGCGCGCCTTGCTGAGCCGGGGCGGGCGCATGGAAGGGGGCTGTGCGTGGCGATAGGTGCGGAGCCCAAAGCATGCATGAGGGCTTTGACGGGTGGGCGGTGAGGCGAGCAAGGGAAGCGCCCGCGACTGACGCGCGGGCGAGCTGTGGATCACGGTTGTGGGTCAGCTCATTCCAAGATTGCCGGGTGGCCATGGAAGCGCCTTGATGAGGCTGACTGACAACCTTCCTAGGTCAGCTCCACCTCGCCACGTACGATGCTCAGGGGGATGATCTGCGCTTCCGGGAGGTTGCGGCCGGTGATGCGCACGTTGAAGGTGATGCCGTCCACACCTTCTGGAACACCCACCACCACCTCATCAAGTTCAGCGGCATCGTTGGCTGGCAAGAGTTCGATCTCCTGCACGATCTTGGCGTAGCGTTCTGGCTTAGGGCGCTCTTCGAGATCAAGCGGGAAGTGCCCAGCTTCTGTCTCCTCGCCGAACTCGAACCTCACCGTGAGATTCTCTGCCGAGACGCGGCTAGTGTTCAGGAGTTGGAGCCTGACAGCGCAATGCCTGTGAGCGTAGTGGTGCTGCTTCACTGCCTCATCCGCACGCCAGAGCAGATTTGCTAGCCGCCTGAAGATGTTGTACTTCTCCAGATCACCACCACGATCAGGGTCTGGAGCATGATGGTTGCCCGGCACCAACGCCGCTGATGAAGCTATGTATGACACCCCGAGGTCATCGAAAGTCCAGTCTTCCTTGGGTGCCGTAGCTCCAGCAGCATGCAGAAGCTGCTTGACTCTATGAACGCGACTGTAGCTGAAGTTGTAGTCCTTCTCGTCTAGCGAAGACAAGCCGAACGGCCCCTTCGATCGACCTATGTAGCCGACCTTGCGCTGGACTTCATCAAGCCCATCCACAAGAGAGTTGATAGTGGCAAGGCTAAACTCGGCTGCCGTCTTGAGAGTGATCTCGGCGGGTGGTGAGAACACAAGTGAGCGTCCAATGGGCTCGTCATCATCATTCACGAATTGGCAGTCCAACCCCGGGATATCCTCCGCCGCGAGTGCGCGTAGCCTGTCGTTCTCCGCCCTCAGCGCCGCATTCTCATCGCTGAGACGCCGGAAGCTGTTGAGTGTCTCGCGGCTGTCCTCTGTCGCTCGCTCCCAGCCCAGTCGGCCGCCCCTAGCGATCTGCTTCGTCAGGGCTTGGAGTACCTGGATGCCGAGTTCCTCAGGGCTATGAAAAAAGGACACGGGCTTGTCCATGATCTTCTTCTTGAAGGCATCGAGCTTGCGCTTGAGACTTGGGCTTTCCTCCATGTGCTCAGGCAGCACGGCAACACCATCTGCAACGACAAATCCCAGGCGAGGCACACCTGCTGTTCCCGCGTAGTCGTACTCCTTCTCCGTGAACCCGATGTTGTTCTCCTTCTTGATGATGCTGCCGTACCTCTGCTTCACGATGACGACGTAGTAGTCGCTTCGGTCGATCTCGCGTTGGATGATGCCCCATTGCTCCTCGTCGTCAGCACTGAACATTTCCATTCCGACGGGGATGTGGCCCATGGTCAAGATTTGCTTGATGACCTGTTCGCGCTCTAGAGCGAGGTCTTTGAACGTCGAGCTGATGAAGACCTGGTAGCGCTTGTTTTCCATGTGCCTTCACTGTATCCGCTGACGCATCACCAAAAGACCGAAAGGTGCACGCTGGGTCAGGCGAGCCGCAGGTTGCCCGGGCGCGGGGGCCGGGGTTGCGCCTGGGGTGACCAGTGGCGTACGGCCTGCGGGTCTTGCGGGCCGGCGCGGGCGCATGATGGGGCTGTGCTTGGCGAGAGGTTCGGAGCTCCAGGCATGAGTGAGGCTTTGACGGGTGAGGCGGTCATGGCGAGATGATCACCTCAGAACTCTCCTGTCTCAGCCTTCTGACCGATCGAGCGCAGCGAGATCGACAATAGTTCTTCTTCTTCTCTTCAAAGGTACTTTTCTTATTGTATTCACCACAGATCAGGGGGCGGTCTACCGTGAGTACAGGCCTGTACTCACCACAGATCACCCTGTACTCGCACCAGATCAGGTGTCGCGCCATGGTTGCGCGGCCGCTTTGAAATCATTCCGCTCCACGACGGCCTCCAGGCATACCCGGCAGCACTTTTGATATCACGAAAACACCATCCTGCACGACAAAAAGTATTGACAGGCCTGTAGCGTTCGCGTACCATCTAGATACAAGTCACAGACCCAGATGTGCTGGTCAGACAAATGACACCAGACCTACCCGGGCGGCGATCCTTCAGGGTCGCGCAACGCAAGACCACCCCCATGTGACCACGGGGGCAGCAAGTTGAGATGCAGCGTAGCAACTGCAGTCTACCTCAACGCGCTGAAGAGTCAAAGCAGGGTAGGAATGAGTGAAAGTGATGGATTCGTGGTGTCGGGTGTCGGCCCGATCGAGTTCGGTGCCACGCCGGTCAGCTACTCGCTGATCCTCGACGACCGCCTCAGCGACGCAGCACACCGCGTCATGGTGTGGATGCTGGCCCGCTGTGGGGCTCGCGGGAGTATCACGCTCGCCGAGGTGGTCGATGAGTTCGGGGCCGCCAAGACCAAGAAGGTGATGCGCGAGCTTCAGCGCAACAAGTACTTCACCCGCACGGACAACGGCTTCGAGTTGCATGACGTTGCGCTGGATCGCCCGGTGGTGCTGCTGTGACCGGCGACGCCAGCGAAGCGATCGTCATCAGCCGCGACCGTCTGGGCCGGAACTTCACCCAGATGCCCGATTTCATGAGTGCGATCCTGGCCCCTGATGTCTACTGGCTCGGCAGCGAGGTGCTGCGCATCAGCAGGGAACGGCAGACCGACGAAGTGCACGTGAGCACGCGCTACCTGCGTGAGCGTACCGGCTACGGCCAGAGCAAGGTGATCGGCATGAAGAATGCCCTCTGCGCCGCCCTTCCGACCGTCTTCGTCAAGATCCCCGGTGACGCAGGCCGCAACCAAGCTGACGCGATCGTCATCGATAGGCTTGAGTTTTTGCTGATGCATGCGCGCTATGCGGCGGAGCGCGAGGCTAAGGCTGCCCAGCGCGAACGCCGGGCTCCGAGGGCGATGGTGGTGGAGTGCGGCGGCAGACGAGTGACAGTCACCGCTGAGGCGACCGAAGTTGCGCCGATCACCAGGAAGCTGATTCCAACTGATGCTGATGCCGTGAGTGCCGCAGCTGAGGTGACGGAGGAGATCGCTAGCGTTCCGAAAGTCGGAGAGAACCACAACAGCTTGATGGGCCCGTTGCCCGAGACCGACCTCTTCGGCAACCCCACCGTCCCGTCCCAGCCGAACCACAAGAAGGAAAGCAAGACGCTGACGCGTGAGCAGCTGGAGAACCTGCGGGACATCTGGAACGCCAACAAGCATGAGCGCTTTGCGACGAAGAGGGCACTGCCGACGGGAGCCGATCTCAAGGGACTGCAGGCAGCCTTCGCGGCACGGCAGCACGACTTTGCGGCCCTGCTGGAGGACTGGATCTATGCGGTGCAGCAGGTGGCGCGACTCGGGAACAATCCCAGGGTCGGCCACTGGGGCGAGATCGGGAAGGATCGCGCTCCTGCGATGTCCAATCTGATCCCCAACATCGACAAGCACGCAGAAGCTGGCCGCGCGATTGCAGAGCGCACCGCCATCACTACCCAGCGCGAGGAGATCGTCTTCGAGCGCCCCGAGGAGATCTGATCATGACCGACAAGTTCAGCAACACCGAAGTTGAGCTCAGCACCCTCAAGATCCTCAGCTACGCCGCCCGCGACTACGGCGAGGACGCGCTGCCGAGGCTGCTCGAGGATGTTCGCAGCGTCACCAGGCCGATCATGTCCGAGCCCACCTACCAGCGCATCTTCGCGACGGCGGTGCATCTGATCGAGACCGGGACGCCGCCCACGCCGCTGGAGATCCAAAAGGCGCTGCCAGACATGCCGAAGGCCATCTGGAAGGCGATCGACGGCGCAGACGAAGGCGCAAGTCTGTACGGCAACATCAAGACCCTGCAGGGGATGGCGGCGGCCCGCGAGGCCCGCGCGGCGCTGGTGCACGGCCTCGAGCAGCTCGAGCAGGGCATGCAGCCGGAGTCGGTCTTCACTGCGGTGCTGGCGGCCGATGCGAAGAGCGGCACCAGCCTCACGACCCCCAAGAAGGCCAAGCAGTTCAACAGGCCCAGCAGGTACCTGAAGGCACTGAGCGAGGGCCGGATCAAGATGCTGCAGCTCGGCTTCCGCCAGCTGGACGACAGGCTCGGCGGCGGCATGGAGCTGGGCAGCTACGTCCTGGTCGGCATGCAGACCAACATTGGGAAGACCCGGCTCGCGCTGCGGATAACGCTGAACATGCTGCTGCGGGGGGAAGGGGTGGTCTACCTGACCGGCGAGATGAAAGACACCGCCGGAGACGACGACGAGAGGACCAACCGTCTCCTGCTGGCGCTGACGCTGATGCATGCGAACATCCCGCCCGGCAACGTCGGCGAGGGGGTCCGGATCAGCGACGCCACCCAGGCGAAGATCGAGCAGGCCGAGGACTGGCTGATGGACGAGAGCGGGCTCGAGATTCACGACGGGGACATGAGCGTGGACACCATCGCAGTCATTGCCCGCCGCATGAAGCGCGAGGGGGCGACGCTGATGGTGATCGACAACTTCAATCACGTGACGCTGCCCAGCGCAGGCAAGCAGCAGGCCGCCTGGGACGTCAAAAACACCATCAGCGAGCGCCTCGCCGAGATTGCCCACAGCACTGGTGTGACCATCATGACCCTGCTGCAGACCACGGTGACCGAGAGCGAAGAGCCGCCGACCCTGCTCCAGATCAGCGACTCGAAAGGCATCAGCAGGCCCGCAGACCTGATCCTGACGGCGCACCGCGACCTCGAGGCTGCCGCGGAGAAGGCCGACGCTGGGCACCAGCTGACCTACGGCAAGGTCGCCATCAGGAAGCGCCGCCAGGGCAAGGGAGGCATCGTCAAGGTCGGCTGGCGCGAGGATCTCGCCAGCTGGGTTGATGTCGATCCCAGGCTGCTCGCAGGGGCCCTGCAATGACTGCGGCGGCCACGGTCGACACCAGCGCGCTGGCGTACCAGGGCCGCCTGCTGCCGCGCCTGCAGCCCGAGGACGCCGGATGGCTGGCCCAGCTCGACTGGAAGGGGTGCTACCACCTCGACGAGTTGCTGACCCGCGCCTCTGGCGGGAACGGCGGGACCGGCAATCGCTGGGCGCTGCAGCAGTACCTCGGCAATCGCCGCAGTGCCTGGAGAGCCCAGCAGGAGGCGGCTGAAGAGCAGGCTCGCAAGCTGGAAGAGCGCAACAAGGCGCGGGTGGGGACGGGCGGCACCATCGCGCTGCCTCCCCTGAAGAGTGTCGATGGCCTGGTCGGCGGGGAGGCCAATCCCTCCCGTCCCCGCCTCGACATCGACGCCCTGCGGCTGGCGTGGCCCATGAGCGCGCTACTGCAACGCCTTGGGGTGCACCAGGACGGCAAAAAAGCGCAGTGTATCAGCGGCAGGCACGCCGACCGGCACTACAGCATGCATGTGTACGATGACGCACGGCTGTACTGCCCGGCCTGCGACTACCGCGCCGGGGACGTATTCGCAGCTGTGTGTGACGTGCACGGCTGGGATCGGAAGACGGACTTCATCCGCGCGGCGAGGTGGCTTGCCGGGGACGAGGACGATGCCCAGATCCGGCAGCGGGCAGCTGCGCCGAGGCCTGAGGCTCGGAAACTCGAGCAGCGCCCCCTGCAGCCCCTGGCCGACGCAGCGAAGGCGGCGCTGTGGGCCCAGGAGACCGCTCAGGCCCGCGCGGCCCTGGAGTACCTGCTGGAGCGCGGATTCGACGGGGACTCCATCGAGCGGCACGGCTTCGGAGTCATCGACAGTAGCGTGCCTGATTCGCTGCTGCCGCTGAATGCTGAAGGCGAGCTCAGCCGGGGGTGGCGCGGGCGGGTGACCATCCCAGACACCGACCTGAGTAGCGCAGTGGTGAGCCTCAAGGGCCGGACGCTGGAGGGGCCCGTCGAAGGCCGGAAGTACATCAAGTACCTTGCCGTGGCTGGGCTCGCTCCGCAGCCCTTCGGGTGGCAGCGCCTGCGGGAGTCGGACACGGTGCTGATGGTCGAAGGCGAGCTCGACGCGCTGGTTGCGAAAGATGCGCTGCCTGACTTGCCCGTCATTGCCGTCCCAGGCGTGAACGTATTCACCAAAGTCCACGCCGAGCAGCTGGTCGGCCGCCGGGTGCTGGTGATGACTGATGCCGACACCTGCCTCGAGCGTTGCGTGCTGGGCGACCTCAAAGACGTGCCGGATGCCGATCTCGGGCAGCACCTGCAGAAGCCTGCAGCGGCAGCGGGGGCGCGCGGGATCGTCGGGAAGCTCCGGACGGCCGGGGTGGATGTGTGGGTGTGCGAGACGGGCGTAGACGGCGACCTGGGCGACATGCTGCAGCACCTGGGCGCTGAAGACACGCGTGAGATCCTGCAATGGGCGATCACAAGCAACGCGCGGCCCCTGCGCAGGAAAGTGAGGTTGTTCTGATGCGGGCAGACAACGACGATGTGAGGAAGGAGGGCGCGATGGTCTGGAGCGACAGCATGAGGTCAATCATCAGCTGGGGGTGGTTCTTCGGCATCATCGCCTCGGTGGTGCTGTTCCTGCGGGCGATTCCGGAATTCGGGACGCTTTGGAGGGACATGAAGAGCGGCGATGCGCTGACGCTGGGGCCGGACACGATCCGGTTCCTGATTGTCACCGCCATCACCTGCGGGCTGCTGGACCTGGAGAGGTGGCTTGATGAGCGCTAGGCCTCGCCGCGTCAGCCCGCGCCCTCGCCCGGCGCTCCCGGAGAGCAACGGCCAGATCACGCACCGCAGGAAGAGGGGCGCCGCGAACCAGGGCTGCCTGGAGCCGCTACGGCCCGCCGGATGGGACGCGATCAGTGCTGACCTGATTGCCTCGCGTGGGAATCGCTGCGAGATCACCGGATTGACTGAGCGGGACATGTACCTCCAGACCGGCACCGAGACCCCGGAGGAGCGCGAGCTGCGGGAAGCGCTAGGAGACGTGCCCACGGGAGACATTCAGGTGGCGCGTGGCATCACCCACTACAGGGTTCAGGCTTGCCACCTGGATCACGACCCCCTGAACTGCCGTCCCGAAAACATCGTGGCGGCAGTGGCGCAGTGGCACGGCGCATATGACTACTATCAGCACCGGGGACAGCGCATGTGCGCCTACGCCGCGCAGGGCCGACTGACCATGCGCGACAGGGACGAGACGATCAGGTTGATCGAGGGCCGCATGCGCTTCCCGGAGCCCACCCAGTTCGAGCTCAGCCACCCCGCGCACTCGACCGTAGACTGGCGAGACCAGCAGCCGCTCAGCCCTGGCGAGTTGGAGTTCATGACCATGCTTGCGCTGTACCACTGCCAATCGGCGACCCCGCAGAGGTTGCTGAAGCTCGCGGGTAGGCGCATCGGCCTGAGCCTGTCGCAGCACCATGGCGGCGGGATCATGCGGGCGCTCGGGCATCTTGAGCTGCGGGGACTGGCGTACCAGGGCAATGACGGGGCGTGGCACGCGGCGCGCGAGAGCTGCACGCTACCGCCGAAAGTGCAGGAGAGACCGGCGACAATTCAGATTGTTGACGAGGGGTGGCCGAAGTGAGCCACGGTGAGGAATACAGCATGGACAGAGACGAGCTGTTGGACGCTTTGCTCACATGGGGAGACCCTAGCGTGATGCAGGAACGGCTACACGGGTCGCGCGGCGTCACGCTGAGCGGCGCAACTGAAGCCGACCTGCGAGCCGTGCTTGAGGAGCTCGAAGACGAGGAGCTGGAGCTCGGTGTTGCGTTCAGCTGGGAGGTTGGCGACCTCAGCCCCTATGAGTACGGGGACTCTCACAAAGCCTGACTTTTCCCGAACAGCCCATATCATCAATATGTAGGAACGCACCTCAATTCATAGACCAGCACGCGCGGAATACAGCACTTTGTATTCTGCGTTTCTTTTGGGGGTTTTTCACTATGAACAGACGTCAAGAGCGCATGATTCGCAAGCGCCTAGCTGACCAATTGTGCTTTACGCAAAGCGGCTCGACCGAGCTTGCATTGCAGGAATGCACCTTTGAACAGACCATTGTCACGGCGTTGGGAGCCGAGCGGAGCGGCGAGTTGCTGAGCAGTATCCATGCAATCCGCAGCGAGATGGATGAAGAGGAGCGTCATCACTTGCTTGAGATTGCGCGCGAGATGCTGAAGAGCGCGACTGAGACAAGCGGCCGCTGGCGCGTGGTGGGGGTGGTGGGGTGAGCGTGGTGTCTCAGAGGGTTTTTGTAGACGCGCTGAAGGTCAGCACGCCCGCAGAGCTGACGGCGCGGCTGTTGCGAGAGCGCATGAGTGGCGAGGTGGCACGAGGGGCGGTGATCGCGGCGGAATGGTACGCAGAGCGCGGCGTTGACCCGGACGGGCTGTTGCAGGTGGTTGCTTTCGGGGTGCCGGTGTGGCTGCACGTGATCGGGCCCGTGGCGGTGCACTGGGTGAGGCCGCAGGGGTATGGGGCGGTTTGGCTGCCTCCGGACGGGCTGGACGTGTGGCCCTGGATGCGGGCGTTGCAGTCTTTGCAAGCCGTGGAGCACCTCTGGCCAGGCAGCGTCGGCGGGTGGCTGAGACAAGGGGAAGAGCTCACAGGTCGGCAGGCAGGCATGACCAGGCTGGCGTGGGCGCGGGGCCGGGAGCCCGATCCGCTGGCTGAGGTTTTCTGGCGGCTGGGACGGAAGCATGCGCACTGATCAGGTGATGCGCGTGATCATGTCCTCGCCTGACCCGCATCGAGGGCGGTTGCTTCTTCAGATCGCGGCTGGGGCGATGAGGAGCTGCGGCCCCATGTTCCCTGGGGTTGAGCTGGAGTTGCCGCCTGGGACGCTGGTCGTGCGCGAGTCGACGGGGCTTCCGGAGTTCTGGGGGCCCAGGTTCTCGGTCCACGTGATGCAAGACCTTCATCGCGGCCGCAGCTACGGGGTGCTGGTTGCGTACCACAACGGGCTTGTCGAGCAGGCCGATGCCGGGGATGAGCCACTGCGGCTGTTTTGGCAGAACCTGATGTTGCTGCTGAATCGGTGATATCACTGTCTGGGACGGCAAAAACCTGTTGACACCCATGCACTTTTAGAGTATGCTTTGTACATGGATCTGAGCGGCGAACACAGCTAGGACTGAAGAGTCAAGACGGCCGTTGCCGCGGCTAGATTGTCCGAAACCTTCGGGGTGCAGCAATGCCCGAAGGTACGAAGAAAGAAAGTGTCGGGAAGGTCGTCGAGCTCTGCTGTGGTCTCGGGGGAGCAACTCACGGGCTGCTGAACGCTGGCCTGGACGTGGTCAAAGCGTATGACCTGTGGCCCGTTGCGGTCCAGGCGCACAAGGAGTGGCACCCGGAAGTCCCGTGTGAAGTCCGGGACGTCAAAGAGATCGAGCCCGAAGAGCTGCGCGGTGTAGCGGTGTGGGCGTCGTTGCCGTGTTTCGTCGCTGGAACCCTGGTTCTGACCGATGGCGGGTATCGACCGATCGAAGACATCAAGGTTGGCGATATGGTGCTGACGCACGAGGGGCGCTGGCGTCCCGTTCAGCACACCATGCGTCGTGAGGGCGCACAGCTTAGGTACATCAAGGCTGGAGGGGCCCCCGAGGGTCTGCTGACTACCGACGAGCACCCGTTCTACGTTAGGCAGCAGGGCCGCGCTTGGAACAATGATAGGCGCAGCTATGACCGCACCTTCGGGCTTCCTGAGTGGCGAGACGCTGAGGATGTTGTCCCTGGGCGCGACCTGGTAGGTCAGGTGCTGCCCGCGGAGGATAAGGCAAGTGAGTACAGCGAGGCCCACTGGTGGCTTGTTGGACGCTACCTAGCAGATGGCTGGCGCACGGACACCAAAGGGTACGACGGAGGGTCAGTTGTCGTCTGTGCTGGTGCGTCAAAAGCGGCCGAGCTTGAGAGACGGATCATTGAGGCGGGATTCACGCCGAGAGCTCACCGTGAGCGTACGGTCACGAAGTTCCATATCTTCAGCAACGATCTCTATCACTTCCTGAAGCCATTTGGCAGGTACGCTCACGGCAAGTGCATCCCCGGCTTCGCGCTTGAGCTACCGAAACATCTTGCAAAGGCGCTGCTGGATGGGTATCTGTCCGGTGACGGCCACTATGAGGAGCGCTACAAGGAGCTCAAGGCCACCACCGTGAGCCGACCGCTGGCACTCGGCGTGGCGCTGTTGGCTCAGAAAGTCTTCGGTGTCGTGGCAGCTGTCAGGGTGTGTCGCGTTCCACGCAAGAAGGTCATCGAGGGTAGGCAGGTCAACCAGCGTGACTTCTACGTGGTCTCCATACCGCACCACAACCGCTCAGCGTTCGTTGATGGCGACTACGGCTGGAAGCATGTGCGCGAGAATATGCCAGCCGGCGTTGGAACGGTCTACAACATCAGTGTCGAGGAAGACGAGTCGTATGTCGTAGAGAACATCATCGTTCACAACTGCCAGCCGTGGTCGGTGGCCAACCAGGTGCGCCGCGGGAAGAATCACCCGCACTACTACAGCCTGAGGCACTTCGCCCGGCAGGTGCAGTACGCGCGCGTTGCAGTGATCGAGAACGTCGCTGGCTTGGCTCGGACGCAAGACGGGCGTGCAGAGCTTCAGGAATTGCGCGACGAGTGCCGCAAGCTGGGACTGCGGTGCAGCGTGCAGATCATCAGCTGCACCGAGCACGGGGTGGTGACCGCCGGGAAGCGGACCATCATCATCATCTCACGGGACGGGCAAGAGGTTGAGCCAATCGTGCCGACGGAGCCCGTGGCGGCAACCGGAAGAAGGCCAACCGCGAACAGCGGCCAACAGACACTCGCCGACGGAACGGTGACGAAGTCGCTCTACACCGTTCAGCAGTCTGCCGAACTACAGGGAGTCCCGGTCCCGTCCGGATACGGGATCGTCGACCAGAGGAGACTGATTGGGAATGCGGTGCCACCTCGGGTCGCGGAAGCTATCGCGCGTCAGGTGATCGTGCCCAGGATGCGCGGCGAGCCGCTGGGCCAGATGGCGGAGATCCCCACCTTGTTCGGAGGCTGGCTGTGAAGCGGCGCCCTACCACTCCCCGCGCGAGCCGCCCCGAAGAGCTCGCCGACCCGGAGAAGACCCGCCGCCTGCTTGACGCGAAGGTGGATCGCAGCGGCGGCCCGGACGCCTGCTGGCCCTGGCTGGGTCATACCAGCCCGAACGGCCATGGGCAGATGTACGTGACCAACGCTCATGGAGATCAGCACGGCTACAGCGCGCATCGGCTCGCGCTGATGTTCGCAGTGGGCGCGGTGCCGCTCAAACCAGCGGTTGTGCTCAGAAGCTGCAACAGTGCCAGCTGCTGCAACCCGGCTCACTTGTACGTGGGAACCGAGCAGGACGCGGCCCGCGCGCGGGAGGCGCTGGGGAGGGGCAACCACCCGCGTAGGTCGGGGGAGGCGAACCACAGGGCCAAGCTGACGGCAGCGCAGGTGGAAGAGATCAGGGCCACGCCACACACCTACGGCAGTGATGCGGCCTTCGCCAGGCGCTTCGGCGTGACGGTGGGCGCGGTCACGCTGGTGCGGAAGGGGATCCGCTGGGGGAGCACGCCCGTGCGGCGCGGCGAGCCAGCCTTCGATGAGGCGGACTTCGACGAGCGCGGCAGGATCATTCGCGCGAGCGGCATTCAGAACATCGACGAGGTGCGCGAGCGGTTCGCCGAGGCGTCCATGTCCAGCACTGAGGCCGCAGGCTGCATCGACTGGGTCAGGGCCGTCGGAACCGGCGGCTACGGTCGGGTCACGATCACCGGGAAGAATGGCCTGACGAGCGGGTATGGCGCTCACCGCATCGCCTGGCTGCTCGCTGGGTATGACGCGCCGCCGGATGGGATGGTGCTCAAACACGGCTGCGACCGCCCACGCTGCGTGAACCCGCAGCACCTGTCGGTCGGCACGCATGCCGAGAACGCTGCGGAGCGCGAGGCCAGGGGGCGCGGCGGGGCGGAGAAGCGCAGCGGCGAGCTCAATGGCAGGTCAAAGCTCACACGGGAACAGGCGCGCGCCATCCGGGCGTCAGCAGGGACCCATGCCGAGCTCGCGCGGCGGTACGGCGTAGACCCGAAGGTCATTCGCAAAGTCAGGTCGGGCGAGAACTGGCGAGAGCTGGCATAGCCCACTGAAACTTGCCGTCCGCAGATGGTGATATCACTGTCTGGGACGGCAAGAATCTGTTGAATCACGACTGCCTTTTTGGTATGATGATTCAGGATCAAAGGGGAGGACACACCAGGGACTGACAGTCAAGCCACGCGGCCACCTCAGCCGTGAATCCGGGCCGGAACCTCGGGAGCGCTCACCATGGCGCGAATCGAGAAGCTGGAAGACGTCACCTATGTAGACCGCCTCAGGAAGAAGTTCAGCCTCATGACCCGCCGGGACGCTGCCACTGGCTGCCTGGAGTGGCAGGGGAGCCTCGCCAACAAGGGCTACGGCATGATCGGCATCACCGGGAAGCATGACCAGGGCGAGCGCTACAAGTACCTGACGCACCGCGTGGCCTGGATGCTGGGTACCGGCGAGATGCCGCCAGCAGACCTGATGGTTTGCCACCGGTGCGACAATCCCGCCTGTGTGGCCATCGAGCATCTGTTCCTGGGCACCAACGCCGACAACGTGCGGGACATGCACGAGAAGGGGCGCGCGGCGAAGATCGACCCGGTCATCCGCAGGGGAGACCTGAACGGCCGCGCGAAGCTCACCTGGGATGATGTGGACGCCATCCGGGCAGAGGCAGCCAAAGGCGAGTACGGCATACAGACGAAGCTGGCGAAGCGCTATGGGCTCACGCAATCAGCTGTGAACCTCATCATCAAAGGCAAGACCTGGAAGCGCGAGGAATAGCCCAGCCTGAGCTGCGGGCCCGGCCGCCCGGTCGGGCTCGCTCGCATTGGCGAATAGGATGACATTCATGAGTCATGATGCTAGTATTTGCCGTGCTGTACGCCCGAGCAGGGGCAAATAGTTAGCACCCGACTCAAAATCGGACGCGAAAGCGTGGGGGTTCGAGTCCCCCCACCGGCACCACAAAAAAATTCCCCGTCTAGAACGGGGGTTTTCTTTTGCCCTTGAATGTAAAACCTGTTGTGGGAGGCTGGCCCTGAACGGCCTGGGCAGGTGCCTTTGCCGGCGTGCCGGGACTTGCTACCCTGAAGGCATGAAGCAGCGGGAAGTTATCTTCAGGAGTGAATACAAGGGGCACCAGATCGAAGTGGTGCGGCTCTCCGAAGTGCTGAACGCCGTGGGCCGCAAGATGAAAGTCGAACGCCGCCTCCAGGCGTTCATTGACGGCATGCCCCTCAAATACGAGGAACTGGATCGCCCCGGTTTACAGGACGACCTGGTGGAACTGGCGCAGGCCATTGCCGAACAACTGCCGGAACGACTTCCCTCAAGCGAGCAACTGTAGTCCTGGGCGATCCGGTTGTTGCGTGGTCTGTTCGGAGAAGTAGTAGCCAGATCACGTCTGGGACGCGTTTTTCTCCCAATAGTCGGGTCTTCCAGTGGCTTTTAACCTAATACCCTTTTCACTCGTCTTTCGCGTGGCTGACAAAGGCGGCGCAGCGCAGTTGTCCGGTCACGCTGAGGGCCTGCACCACGTCACTGGGCGGCAAAGTGCCGATCACGCTGGAATGCCGGTCGATGGGAATGAACCACGGTGGGGTGCTCAGGCGGCCTTCCCACTCGAGACGCAGGTTCCGTTCCAGGCAGGCGGCGTCCAGGGCGGTCAGGGAAGCCCGGTAGCGGCGTTTCCCGGTGATGATGTCCACGACGACGGGGGCGGGCGCGTAACCTTGCAGGGCGCGTTGAGCGCGGTCCTGTCCCCACAGGCTGGCGGTCAGCGCAGCCAGCAGTGGCAGTAAGGCCGCCAGGAGCCACACGGTCAAAGCCCGGGCGTTGCCTGCCCGCCACAGGAACAGCAGGAGAATGGCGGTGGTCAACAGCGTGAGGGCGAGGAACAGAACCGTGGGGAGCACCCGCTCAGTTTACTTCTTTGCCTTATTTTGCGCCTCGTTCAGGGCCGCCTGAGCGCTGGCTTTGCCCGTGACGGCCTTCCAGATGGCGTCCTCGACGGCGCTGACCCACGCGCCGTAACTGGCGAGGTTGGGGCGCGGCGCGGCGCGTTCCATCTGCGCGTGTGCCACCTTGATTTGCGGATTTTGCCGGTACCAGTCGTTCAGCAGGGGCGTGACGCTGCGGCGCGGGGGGGCGTAAGCGGTGGTTTTCACCCAGTCTGCCAGCCGGGCGGGTTCCATCAGATACGCCCAGAAGGCCACGGCACCCGCCTGTTGCGGCGCTGAAGCGTTCCTCGGCACGACCAGCGCTCCGCCGCCCAGCGGCACCGTGCAGGCCCCGGCCTTCTCGCAGGGAAAAGGAGCGATACCCAGCTGGAAAAACGGCACTTTGCGGGCGTCCGTCCAGTTCGCCACACTGGCCATGACGAACAGATTCTGCCCCCGCGCAAAATCGAACGCCGCCCGGGTCGCCTCGCCCAGCGTGCGCGGTTGCGCCTGCCCCGCCGCGCTCATGCGGGCCAGTTGGGTCAGGGCTTCCACGGCCTCGGGGCTGTTCAGGTTGGGTTCATTGCCCTTCACGAGACTGCCGCCGCGAGACAGGACGTTGGCCTCGAAAGTCCAGGCGTCGGCTGCCGCCACCAGCGGACGTTTCCCGCCAGTGGCGAGGCGCTTGCTGGCCGCCTCCATATCCGTCCAGGTGGCGGGCGGGTTCACCCCGGCGCGGCGCAGTGCCCCGGCGTTGTACATCAGCACCGGAACGCTCAGGTTCCACGGCAGGGCGAAACGCTTCCCGTTCACCTCGCCTGCCTTCCACGCCGGTGCATAGAAGTCCTTGAGCAACTCGGCACTCAGGGCATTGTCCTCCTGAGACAGGTCGGCGAGTTGCCCCGCCGCGACCATCGGGGCAATCTGCGTGAATTCCAGCTGGGCCAGCGCGGGGGCGTTTCCCGCCTGAATGGCCTTTTGCAGGGCAGGTTGCAATTCACGGTAATTGCCTTTGCTGACCGGCACCACCTCGTACCGGTTCTGCGAGGCGTTGAATTGCCGGGCGTACTCCGCCACCTTGCCCTGCACCCCCTCCATGGCGTGCCAGAACTCAATTTTTACCGGGGCCGCCTGCGCCGAAGCCAGCAGCAAAGTCAAAGGAAGAAAACGCAGCATCACCGCCAAGTCTAAGGGCCGCGACTGACCGCAGAGTGACGCGCAAGTCAGGGGAATTTACGGCATCTTAAGCGTGTGCCCTTCCTCCCGGACACCATGACCCTCAGCCCTACGGAACCGGCGTGTCTGCATTTAAAAAAGGTGTGGCAGCGCTGCAAGAAGGCTGCAAGGAGCGCGCCAACGCGTCCGGTTCGCGGGCCATGGTGCTCGGCGGTGACGGGCTGATGTTCTCCCCAGAGAAAAGCCCATGAAGGACGTGTTCATCGCCCAGACGCCCGAGCAGGCCAGGCTGTTGCAGGACATGATTTACGTGGGCCTGTTGGGCCGACTGCTCAAAAGTGACGCCAGTGCCGGTGAAGTGGCCAAGGACAAGGCGCAGACCGTGCAGCAGGTGCACCACAGGCTGACCCGACTTCATCAGGCGGAACTTATTGAAGTTCGCGGGGAACGCACTCGCGGCGGCCGACCCGTGAAGCTTTATGGCCCGGTGGCCAGGGAATACCGCGTGCCGTTTGCCCTGACGGACGCCGCGACGGTGGGGGAACTCATTCGGGAATCGCATCGGCCCTTGCTGGACTTGCATTACGAGGCCATAAGCCGCCTGCAAACCGCTGATCTGCTCATTCGCCAGAATGAACGGGGCCAGATGTTCATGACGCTTGCCGACACGGACGGGCAGGATGAAGCGGTGCTGCACAGCGCCTTCTTGGGTTACCGCTTGACCCCGCAGACCGTGCAGGAATTGCAGGAGCGCCTGACTACCCTCGCGGAGTGGCTGGGCAGTCAGGCACTGAAACGGGAGGAAAGAGGAGAGGATTACCTGCTGGGCCTGCTGCTCGCGCCGGGTCAAGTGAAGCGGTAGTCATAAGAGATCCGGTTGATGATTTATCAAATTGCTGGAAAGGGTCGAGTGGCGCGAACAGAAGCAATAAGCGTCCCGGACGTGGAGTGAACCCTCCGGTGTTATTCCGCAGGGCGCACAAACGGGAGGCTAATTACTGGATTTTCGCGCGCAGGGCAGTCACCGCGTCGGTTGGCCCGGTCATGGTGCCGGTCAGTGAAATTTGGCCGACGCTTTGCTGCACGAGTTCAGGTGTGACATCCGAACTCAAGGACAGGCAGCCGATGACGCGCAGGTTCACGCGGTTATAGGCCACAGCGTGTTTTTCGAGGAAAGCGCGGTTGAGGTGGTAAATCCCGAGGCAGAAAATCTGACTGTTCATGTGGGCTCCTTACGCGGCGGCCGGTTCGGCCGGAAGCGGGGCGGTGACGGGTTCACGTTTCAGGATGGCGGCCCAGACGACGGCCCCCAGCATGGCCAGCACGCCTGACACGGCAAAAATGGTGGAAATGGCGATCCGGTCGGCAATGGGGGCCAGCAGCAGCAGCGTGGCGGGCATGCCGATCGTCCCGACCATGCCGAGCAGGCTGCCGACCCGCCCGAAGTACTCGGGGGCAATACGTTTCTGAAAAATGACGCCGATGCCCATGTTCACGAAGGCGTTTGCCAGTCCGGTGGCGACGGCCAGCACGTACATTTGCGGGGCGCTGTGCGCGAAGGCCAGGCCCAGGGTGGTCAGGCCCATGAGGCCCATGCCCCACACCGAGGACAACGCCGGATTGATTTTCCGGCCCAGGGTGGCGATCACGAGACTGCCGACCACCCCGCCCGCCAGCAGCAGACCGAAAAACAGGCCGTACCCCTGCTCTCCGGCGCCGAGGGCCAGCATCCTTTTGGGCATCAGCATGTCGAGCGGCGCGAAAGACGCATTCAGCAGCAGCGCCAGCAGCGGCAGGCCCATCATGATGGCGCTGCCCCGGACGTAGCGAATCCCTGCCGTGAACGACTGCCAGAACGTCTCACCCTCCTTGCGCGGAGTGCGCTCGGGAAGGGTGACGAACAGCAGCAGGCCAGCGAACAGCAGGAACGACGCGCCGTCCAGCAACAGCGACGGCGCCCGGCCGATCGTCGCCACGAGGAACCCGCCCCCGACGAACCCCAGCATGGTCATGGTCTGCGTGGCGCCTTGCATCAGGCCGGTGGCCCGCTCCAGCTGGTCGGCGGGGACAAGCCGCGCCGTCATCCCCGCCGTGGCCGGGCCGTAGAACGCGCCCACCAGCCCTGTCAGAAACGACGCCACGTAAATGACCTCGACGGGAATGGAGCCGCGCAGCGCCAGGAACCCTATGCCCAGTTGCAGGAACCCGCGCAGGAGGTTGCCCAGCACCAGCGGGGGTTTCAGCGGCCAGCGGTCGACGAGTGCCCCCATGAACGGTTGCAGAATCGCTGGCAACATCGCCAGCGCAAGGTTAATTCCCATGGCACTTGCACTGCCGGTCTGGTGCAGCACCAGAAAACTCGTGGCAATGCCCGCCAGCGCCGTGCCGAAAGCACTTTGCGCCCCGCCCAGCCACCACAGCAGGAAATTCTTATTCCAGAGCGTCGTCGGCTTCACGGCTTGATCGGAGGTCATGCCCACAGAGTGCAGGTGAACCTACTCCACGTGAAAGGCCCGCAGTGGAGTAGAGCATTTGACAAAAGAACGAAGTGATTTTGTCCGAGCAGAGCGAGTGAATTTAAATGAGCAGGACGAAGAATGGAGTCAGGTGGAGTGTTGTTCTCCGCCTGACGGAATTCGGAGAACTGCTCTAGGTGGCGGCCAGGGTCATCAAGTCTGAGAAAACGCTTCCCCCAGCCTCTTTTTCCACCGACTTTTTTCCACTGGATTACCGAACAAGTAGGAACAGCAGCGTCAGCACGAAGAAGAATTCCGTGATGCCCACCTGTTTGGGCGTGATGGTTTTCTGGCGCATGGGGCCGATCATGGGCAGGGCGCAGGCGCGCAGGGTGGTGCAGAACAGGAAGGCCGGAACCAGCCACGAGAGTCCCTGGGTCAGCGCTGCCCACACGCTCAGCAGTGTGATGGCGGCGTGGTAACCGATCGAGTACGCCAGAAAGCCCTTTTCGCCGCGTTCGCGGATCATGGTTTTTACGTAGAAGATGGTGCCGATGAAGTACAGCGTCAGGAGGGCGGTGGCGCTGGCGGCCCGCTGAAAGGCCGGGTCGGTCGGCAGGCCTTGAACGAACTGGAAAAGCCCGTCTGAGAAGGTCACGGCGCAGATCAGGCAGGCAGCGATGACAGTCGTGACGCGGCCCAGCAGGGCAGTTTCGTCTTTCTTCCAGGCCTGCCACAACCCGGCGCCCAGCAGGGGCGCGTAGACGATTCCCCACTGGATCAGCGCGGGTTCCAGCCACAGCACCACGGCGCCCAGCACGGCACTCAGGCCGCCGTACACCTGCAGGGGGCGAACATAACGCGTTTTATTCCTGGCTTTCAGCCACATCGACAGGTCGTAGAACGCGAAGTACCCCACCAGCCACAGCAGCAGCAGCGGAAGGGCGAACACGTTGAAGTGGCCTTCCTGCGCACGCAGCACCACGCCCACGATAAACGGCAGAAACAGCATGGCCCATGCCCCGTGCTGTTGTGGCAGCCATTCCACCGGCAGACGCCGGCGTTTCGGGCGTTGCGTTTGCGGATGTGGGGCAATGCGGTGCGAGTCGTTGACGGTCAGGTCGGCAGCTTTGGCGGGCATAATCAGGACTCCTTTGTCCTATTTTACCCGGTGGGTTCAGACATTTGCCTCTGCCTGTTCCCTCTGCGCGCGTTCCAGCAAAACCTTCAGGGTCTGCCAGCCCAGCGTGGCGCACTTCACCCGCGTGTGCAGCGTATGAACGCCCTGCAGCGCCGCGCTCTCGCCCAGTTCCGGCGCGGCCTCACCCGTTTTCATCATGGCACTGAATTTCTCGGCCAGTTCCAGCGCCTCCGGGACGGTTTTCCCGCGAATCATCGAGGTCATCAGGCTGGCGCTCGCCACCGAGATCGCGCAACCTTTCGCAGTGAATTTGGCGCCCTCAATGGTCTCGCCGTTCATTTTCAACATGAGCTGCAGGCTGTCCCCGCAACTGGGGTTGTGCCCTCCCTCGGCGTGCGTGGCGTCCGGCAGGTCACCGAAGTGGCGGGGTTTGCGGTAGTGCTCCATGACCACCTGCTTGTAAAGGTCTTTCAGGGCGCTCATAGGTTCTCTCCAAAGAAGGTGGCGATGTCGCGGAGTTCGCGGGCCAGGGCGTCCACGTCCTCCCGGGTGTTGTACACGTAGAAACTGGCGCGGGCGGTACTCACGACGTCCAGCGCCCGCATCAGTGGCTGGGCGCAGTGATGCCCGGCCCGCACGCAGATGTTGGCCTCGTCGAGGAAACCGGCCACGTCGTGCGCGTGTGCGCCCCGCACGTTGAAACTGAGCACCCCTGCCCGCTCACTGTGTTCACCGTCACTCTCCGGGCCGTACAGGTCGACGCCCTCGATCAGGTTCAGTTGCCCCTGCGCATACTGAAACAGTTCCGACTCGTAAGCGTGGACGTTCTCCATACCCAGACCCTCCAGATACGCCAGGGCCGCGCCGAAGCCCACCACCTCGGCGATGGCAGGCGTACCGGCCTCAAAACGGTTCGGCAGGTCGGCGTACGTGCTGCGGTCCGTGTAAACCTCGCGGATCATGTCGCCCCCGCCCAGGAACGGCGGCATGTCCCGCAGGTGCTGCGGCTGGGCGATCAGCAGGCCCACGCCACTGGGCCCCAGCATCTTGTGTGCACTCAGCACGTAGAAATCGGCGCCCAACTCGCTCAGATTCAGCGGCATGTGCGGCGCGGCCTGGGCACCATCCAGCAGAATCGGTTTCCCGTGCCGGTGTGCCATGTCCACCAGCTGCTTCGCCGGGTGAATGGTTCCCAGCGCGTTACTGACGTGCTGCAACGCCACCAGTTTCAGGTTGGGCAGTTGCAGTTTCTGCGCGTAATCTTCCAGATCCAGGCGGCCCTCCGGGGTCATGCGCACGGCTTCCACCCGCGCCCCGCGCAAGCCCGTGACCAGGTGCCACGGCACGAGGTTCGCGTGATGCTCCATCTCGCTGACCAGCACCACGTCCCCGGCGTTCAGGTTCCGCAGGCCCCATGAGTACGCCACCAGATTGACCGCTTCGGTGGCATTGCGGGTAAAAATAATGCTTTCGGCGGCCGGAGCCTTGAAGAACTGCGCGGCCCGCTCGCGCACGGCCTCGAACTGATCCGTCGCCTGGGCCGAAAGGCGGTAGGCGCCCCGGTGAATGTTCGCGTACCCGCCCGCGTAAAACTCAGCGATGGCGTCGATGACCTGCTGGGGCTTTTGCGTGGACGCCGCCGAATCCAGAAAAACCAGCCCCGGATGGTGACGGAACACAGGAAAGTCTGCCCGGCAACCCGCCAGCCCAGCGGCACCAGCCAGCAGCGGCGAGGAAAGAGAAATGAGGTTCTGTGACATCTTGCGCCCATCGTAGTCCTGCGCGGCCCGGCGAAAAATGACGAATGTCAACTTAACTGCTCAGGATTCCTGAGGTCTCGGGAAAATGTATCTGTGGGGTGGGTGTCTGTGGATCGGGTGTCTGGAGAACAGGAACGCTCAAACCCTCCTGACCTTCAAAACAATTTCATCAAGCAATCACAAAGTCCGTCCTGTCACGCTTCTGTCAGACCCGGCAGACTACCCTTTCTACACAAGAAACCCAGGCGCACAACACGTACAGGAACCGTAGGCCGGGCATGGCCCGCCTCACAAGGAATAAAATCCACTACCCGAATTTGCGACCTGAATTTCTTCCCACACTCCAAAAGGGTGTGGGTCTTTTTTTTGAGCCCCCGGGGACTTTCGCTCTGCGTTGTCTACTCCCTAACTTTCGGCATAACGGTATTTCGATTTCGCCGGGCAGGGAACCTTCTGGTTGTAAATGGCCGTGCAGGCGCACCCTGTTCATAGGGATGGGCGGCGGCTGGCCGTGCTATTTTTTTTGTTATGCGCGTACTTCACACCGCTGATTTTCATGCGGGACGTTTGTTGCGGGGGTTCGACCGTACCCCGGAAATTCATGAAGCCCTGAGTGAAATTGCGGCGCTGGCAAAGTCCGAACGGGCGGACGTGGTGCTGATCTCCGGCGACCTGTTCGACACGGGGAACCCTTCGGCGGACGCCGAAGCCTCGGTGTTCGATTTCTTCCTGCGCCTGCGTGACGCGGGTATTCCCGGTGTGGCGATTGCCGGCAACCACGACAGCGCGGCCCGGCTGGACAGCGTGGCGGGCCTGCTGGGGTGGGTGGGCATTCAGGTGGTGGCGCAGCCCACGCCCAACCCGGTGGAAATGGTGCGGCATGTGTCCACGCGCAGCGGCGAAACGCTCACGGTGGGCGCCCTGCCGTACCTGTCCGAACGCCGGCTGATCAAGGCCGCCGACCTGCTGGGCGGGGACACCGGCGCGTGGCGGCAGAAGTACCGTGAAGGCATGGGGTTTTTCCTGCGCCGCCTGGGCGAAGGCTTCCGGCCCGGCAGCGTGAACATGGTCATGGCCCACACCACCATCGACGGTGCCATTCCCAGCGGCTCCGAACGCACCATTCAATTCGACCTGACGAACCACTACACCCTCTCCGGCCTTCAATTGCCCGCCGGGGCGCAGTACGTCGCGCTGGGCCACATCCATAAGCCCCAGCAGGTCAGCGAAGCCCCCGTGGCCGCCTACCCCGGCAGCATCATTCAGCTGGATTTCGGGGAAGCTGGCGAGAAGAAACAGGTGAACCTGATCGAGGTGCAGGCCGGTGGGCGGCCGGTCTTCACGCCCATTCCCCTGGCCAGCGGGCGCGAACTGAAGACCGTGCGCGCTGACCTGGACGCCATCGAGCAGCGCCTGGAACGCGAGAAAGGCTTCACGGGCCTCCTGAAAGTCGTCGTTCGCGCCCCCGCCGGCACCGCCCTGCCCGGCCTGAAAGACCGTGTCCTCCGCGCCGCACCCGGCACCCTCGCCGTCGAACTCGACGCTCAGCAGGAAGACCTGGCCACCCCCGAACTGAAGCGCGAGGGCCTGAGCCTGATGGAACTCTACGAACGCTACCACCGCGAACGCCGCGGCGAACTCCCCGACGACCTCCGCGCCGCCTTCAAGGAAGCCGACGAGCAGGCGCGGGAAGAGGAAGTGGCGTGAGGGGGCGAAGTGCAGAAGGCAGGAAGCAAAAGGCAGAAGGCTTACGGGCCTTTAGGCTTCGGCCTTCAGCCTTCAGCCGGGGGTTCTCATGCGTCCGCTGAGACTCGATCTTCAGGGTTTCACGGCTTTCCGTCAGTTAACGGAACTGGATTTTAATGACCTTGAACTGTTCGCGCTGGTGGGGCCGACGGGGAGCGGCAAGAGCAGTTTGCTGGATGCCATGACCTTCGCCCTGTTCGGGCAGACGGCGCGGCTGGGGGCGTCGGGTCTGGACGCGCTGATCTCGCAGGGGGAGCGGGGCCTGAGTGTCTCGTTGACCTTCGAAGTGGGCGGACAAACGTTCCGGGCGTCGCGCACGAAGGGGCGCAAGCAGGCGGAGAACGAGGTGCGCTTCGAGCGCCTGGACGACGACGGGCGCTGGACGAACCTCTCCGATGGCGGCGCAAAAGGCATTTCCGAGCGCATTCGCAGGACGGTGGGACTGGACTTCAACACCTTCCGCCGCAGCGTGATGTTGCCGCAGGGCGAATTCTCGAAACTTCTGCATGGCAGCGGGAAAGACCGGCAGCAACTGCTGGGGGAACTCACGGGGCTGGATCATGTGGCGAACATGCAGCGCGTGGCGTCTGACCGGGCCAAAGAACTCAAGCACGAGTCGCAGAGCCTGAACAGCGTGCTGCACAGCGAGTATGCCGATGTGACCGCCGAGGCCCTGGCGGCCATTCGCACCGAACGCGAGCGAACGGACGCGGAAGCCGGGCGCCTGACTGACACGCGCGAGCAGTTGCAGACGAACCTGACGCGCCTGCGGGACATCGAGAAAGTCTGGCGGCAAAAAGAGGACACCCGGCGGCGCCTGAACGTGCTGGAAGCGCGCGCCGCCGACATTCAGGCGGGCGCCCTCCGGGCCGAGCGGGCGCGCAAAGTAGCGGGCGTGCTGCCCCTGCTGGACGCCGCAGAACGCGCCCGCATCGCCCACGAGCGCGAGGCCCGGGAACTCACGCGGGCGCAGGCCCAGGCCGAAGCGGCGGGGCGCAAACTGGCGCAGGCCGAGCAGGCCCTGAAGGCCGCACAGGCCCAGGAAGACCGCATCCCGGAGCTGGAAGCGCAGGCCGACGCCCTGAAGGGCGCCGAGGCCGATGCCAGCCGCCTGAAACGCGCCGGGGGTACGCCGCAGACCACACACCCCAACCCCCTGCCGTGGGACGAAGACGCCTTCTACACCGCAAAGGAAGCCGCCGACAAACTGGCGAAACTGAAGCAGGAACGGCTTCAATTGACTGCTCGTCGCCTGGGCCTGGATTCCCTCAAGGAAACGCAGAAAACCGAGTTGGTTTCGTTGCAGCAACTGGAACTTGAACAGGAACGCGTGCAGAACGAGGGGAAAACGGCCAGGGCTGCTCATCTGGCAGCGGAAGCGGAATTAAAAGAAGCGATGCGACTTGCTGGGGTGATGGTTCACCGCGCTCACTTGCATGAAGGTGAACCCTGCCCGCTGTGCCTGCAAATTGTCCATGAAGTCCCTTCGGGTGGCGGTGTGAAACTGGAGGACTTGGAAAGGGCAGAAGCAACCGCGAAAGCTGAACTGGATGGTCGGAAACTCAGGTATAAGGAAATACAGGTGGAATTGAACCACCTGCGCAAGACGACTGAGGAACGCGCTGCGGCCCTGAACGATACCGAAGCGCAACTGGTGCAGGACGAGCAGGGCATGAAAATGGCCGAGTCCCGCATTCAGGGCGACCCGCAGACCGAGGCGCTGCGCCTGATGGCTGGGCTGGCCGCGCAGGTGCGCCGCGCTGGCAGTGACCCGGCCGGGCAACGCCGCCACCTTCAGGGCCAGATTCAGGGCATCCGCAAGGCCATTGGGGACGCGCAGAACAACCTGACGCGGGCCGGGGGCGAGGCCGCCGCTGCGAACGCCACCCTGAGCGCCGCCCAGGGCAGCGCCGCGCGGCGCGAGGCCGACTGGCAGCACACCCAGGAGAAACTGACGGCTTCGCTGGCCGCGCTCCAGATGGACGCCGCCCAGGCCCGCGCCGCCGCCCTGCCCGAGCAGGACATCACGGCGCTGGAAGAAGCCGCCCGCACGCACACCGCCCAGCGCGCGCAACTGCGTGAGGCCCTGGCGGAACTGGACCGGCAACTGGGTGTGGCCCCCTTCGATCCGGCGCAGCTCGATCAGGTGGCACGCGACCTGACCGCCACCGACGCCGCCCTGAACGCCGCCCGCGAGCGCGCCGGACGCCTCGCCGAGCAGTTCCGGCAGGCCCAGGAACGCCTGAAACGCAAAGGCGAAATCGAAGCGAAAGCCGCCGCTGTCTCACGCACCTACGACACCTGGCAGACCCTGACGAACACCCTCAAAGCCAACGAGTTCCAGCAGTTCCTGCTCGCTGAAGTCGAAGCGCAACTGCTGACCCGCGCCGGCATTCTGCTGCACGAGATCAGCGACGGCCGCTACCGCCTGGCCTTGCAGGATCAGGATTACGTGGTGCAAGACCTCTGGAACGCCGGGGAAGTGCGCGGCGTGAAAACCCTGTCCGGCGGCGAAACCTTCCTGGCCTCCCTCTCACTCGCCATTGCCCTGTCCGATTACCTGGCCGGAAACAAGATTCTGGGGGCCCTGTTCCTCGACGAGGGGTTCGGCACGCTCGACCCGCAGGCCCTGGAGGCTGTGGCCGGCGCCCTCGAAAGTCTCCGCACGCAGGGCCGCATGGTGGGCATCGTCACTCACGTCGAAAGCCTGTCGGAAAGGTTGCCGAGTCGCCTGCTGGTCACGAAAAGCATTGCGGGCAGCCACGTGCAACGGCTGGACGGGTAGAGCTCCTGGCGATGTGATGGCTGTCACGCTGACTTCAGGAATCTGATCGGGTGATTGTGGGTCTGTGCCGGGGACGGGACGATGGTAGATTTCCTGCTATCACCGGGATTTACTGGAAGAATCAGAGGAGTCTTGTCGCCTCTGTCGTTTCTATCGGCTGGACGAATGACATTCTCAGGCGGGCCGACCCCGTACACTGCGGTGCATGAGTGCGCCCGTTGCCCCCGCGTCCGTGTCGAGTCAGGAAGACCGTTACCAGTACAAGTTTGGCCAGGAAGGCATTACCTTCGATGATGTGCTGCTCCAGCCGCGGCACAGTCTGGTGCTGCCGCACGAGGTGAACGTCTCGGCGCAGCTCACGCGCCGCATTCGCCTGAATATTCCATTTGTTTCCGCCGCGATGGACACCGTGACCGAGACCGCGATGGCCGTGGCGATGGCCCGCGAGGGCGGCATCGGCGTGATTCACAAGAACATGCCCATCGACGCGCAGGCCGAGATGGTTCGCAAGGTGAAGCGCAGCGAGAGCGGCATGATCGTCGACCCGATCACCCTGCCGCCGCACGCGACGGTTGGGGACGCCGACCGGCTGATGGGCGAGTACAAGATCAGCGGCGTTCCCGTGACCGACCCCGCGGGGAAACTGCTGGGCATCATCACCAACAGGGACATGCGGTTCGTGGACGACCTGAGCACGCCCATCCGCGACGTCATGACGCACGAGAACCTGGTCACCGTTCCGGTCGGCACCACGCTGGAGCAGGCGCACGAGATGTTCAAACGCAACCGCATCGAGAAGCTCCTCGTCACCGACGGGCAGGGGATGCTGCGCGGCCTGATCACCATCAAGGACCTCAACAAGCGCGTGAAGTACCCGAACGCCGCCAAGGACGACCTGGGCCGCCTGCGCGTGGCGGCGGCGATTGGCGTCAGCGCCGATCTGCTCGACCGGGCCGGGGCGCTGGTCAATGCCGGGGCGGACGTGCTGGTGCTCGATTCTGCCCACGGGCACAGCCAGGGCATTCTGAACGCCCTGCAAAAAGTGAAGGACAACTTCGACATCGACGTGATCGCCGGGAACATCGCCACGCGGGTAGGCGCCAGAGACCTGATTCTGGCGGGCGCAGACGCCGTGAAGGTGGGCATCGGGCCGGGCAGCATCTGCACCACCCGCGTGGTCACCGGGGTGGGCGTGCCGCAGATCACCGCGATTTTCGAGGCGAGTGCCGCCGCGATGGAAGCGGGCATTCCCGTCGTCGCCGACGGTGGCATCAAGCAGACCGGCGACGTGCCGAAAGCCCTGGCCGCCGGGGCTAACGTCGTGATGATGGGCAGCATGCTGGCCGGGACGGACGAGTCTCCCGGTGAAACGATTCTGCGCGACGGCAGGCGCTACAAGTCGTACCGGGGCATGGGCAGCCTCGGCGCCATGGATCAGGGCAGCGCTGACCGTTACTTTCAGTCCGGCAGCCGCAAGTTCGTGCCGGAAGGCATCGAAGGCATCGTGGCGTACAAAGGCACAGCGGGCGAGGTGGTGTACCAGTTCGTGGGCGGCCTGAAATCCAGCATGGGGTACTGCGGCGCCCCCGACCTGCAAACGCTGCGTGACACCGCGCAGTTCGTTCGCATCACGGGCGCCAGCCTCATCGAAAGCCACCCCCACAGCGTCACCATCACCAAGGAAGCGCCCAACTACGGCGGACGCTGAGAGAACAGAGGACAAGAAACAGGGGAGGCCGCCGCGCCTCCCTTTGTCGTTGCTGGCCTGCATTGGGGTTACGCTACACTGAAGCCTGATGAATCAGTTCCTGCAAGTCGAGGGCGAGAGTGTCTGGATCAATGTTGACCGCGTGGATGGTCTGATGGTTCGCCCGCAACTCCGGGCGGTGGGTTCAGCACACGGTGAAGGCTTGCTGGAGGAATTGCACGAGAGCACGGGAATGTTCGAGCTGGCGGCGTATTTCCAGGGCCAACTGATTCCTGTCTTGACCTTTCCTTCGCGTGAGGAAGCCGAGCAGGCCGTCATGAAACTGATCGGCTCGCGGGTCGTGCGTGACCTCTGAATTGCTCCTCGAAGAAGGCGACCGCCTGTCGCGCCGCCTGATGCAACTGTTGCCGGTCACCCTGGAAGATCAGGAGCGCGTGATCCTGCTGGGCCGCAGCCTGGCCGTGAACCTCGTGAACGCGCTGCTGCCCACCATCGAACAGATCAGTCGCCGGCAGGACACGCCGCTACACACACTGCTGGAATCCGACCGGGAAGGGAACGCCGTCATTGAAATCGTCAATTTCGATGGTGAACTGCTGTCGCGCCTGCCCGTGCGCGATTGCCTGGAGCAACTGCTGTTCCAGCGCGGCAAACTTCATCCCAAAGTGCTGGAGAGCCTCACGGATGCGCTGCAAGGCGATGAGCACCGCGCCACGCGGGAACTTGTCAGCCTGCTGCGCAGCCGCAGCTTGCTGGAGGGCCTGCAAGGCGTGCTGAAGAATTTTCTGAAAGCCGCCCGCTGAATTTTGGTGGATTAGCGGGCGGCTTTCAGGGAAGTTCAGGGCAGCGGTTGGCCCGCCGTATCGACCACATTCACCTGCGTGAAGAGGCCCGGCACCTTCACCAGCACCCACGGACTGGTCAGTGCCTGCGTGGTGATCATGCCAGCCTGCGGGGCCTGAATGGCCACCGTGACGTTCAGGGTGCCGCCGCTGGCGACCACGCGTTCCACCCTGACGCCGTAGCCACCCGTGGTGCGCTGACCGATAAACACCGCCACGGCGGTTTCGTTGTTCAGGGGGGTGGGGGTGGGCGGGCTGCTCTGGTTGCCGTAAGCCAGGCGGTAAATTTCGCCCAGTTCGGCGGTGGTCGTGGCGATCCGTACCGTGGGGTCGTCGACCCTGGCGTTTGCGCCGCGCGCCACTTCGGTGAAGCCCGCCGCCGGGCCGGAGGGTCTGGAGTTGCCTGTGTTCGAGGAGCCTGTGTTCGAGGAGCCTGTGTTCGAGGAGCCTGTGTTCGAGGAGTCTGGGTTCATGGTCACCGTTCCTGTCGTGCCGCCTGTGGTGGTTCGAATGCCGGGCAGCACATAAAGCGAAGTCATGCGGTGTTCGGTGGGTTTCGGCTCGACGCTGAGCGGCGTCGGGTTTTCGTTCAAGACCGCCACCGCCAGGCTGCCCTGACCGTCCAGGGCGCGGGCCAGGGCGTCCCCTTCATCGTCCGTGAGTTGCCCCGCGCCGCGCAGTCCGCTGGTGGGCACCGCACCCACCGGCCCGGACAGACCGTTCAGTTTCCACCAGTTCGTGCCGTCGGTGTAATACACCGCCAGCAGCGAGGCGCTGTTCATGGCGGTTACGTTGAAGCGTCCGGACGCGTCCCGCGTCACCGAGAGCTTCTGTGCCGAGGACGCGGTGTTCACCTGATAGGTGGCCTTGCCGTTCACACTCAGGCTGCCGGGTGTGCTCAGGTCGTCCTGCACCTGTGGGCGCACTTCCAGCGTATTGCCGTTCAGTTTCAGGGAGCTGCTCGGGCCGCTCAGCGTGCCGTACACCCAGGCGATGCGCTGGTTGGCCCCGCCCGACAGCGCCACCTCGTGAACGCGCAGGTTGCTGGGGCCGGTCGCCGTGCACCCCGCCAGCAGGGCCGTGCCCAGGGCCATGACCGCCAGACTGAGGCGGGACTTTACCGTTGTCGTCATGACCGTCAGCTTATGCTGCAGGACTGACCGCACACTTAACCCACAGCTTAATTCACCTTCAGAAAAGGCAAGACGGGAGCCGGGCGCTTCTCTGGCCCAGAGCCCGTGGTTTTATCTCGTCGCCAGCAATTCGCGGGCGTGGGTCAGGGCGGCCTCGCTGGTGTTGCCGCTGAGCATGCGGGCAATTTCGTCCAGGCGCTCGGCTTCGCCCAGCAGGCGTACGCGGCTGACGGTGCGGCCGTTCTCGACCCCTTTTTCCACCTTGAAATGATGATGGGCACGGGCCGCGATCTGCGCCAGGTGGGTCACCACCAGCACCTGCCTTTCCTCGGCCAGGCGCGCCAGTTGCGCCGCCACCGCCTGCGCCGCCGTGCCGCCGATGCCGGCGTCCACCTCGTCGAACACCACGCAGGGGGTGTCCGCGCCAAGCACGGTGCTGATGGCCAGCATCACGCGGGACAGCTCGCCGCCCGAGGCCACGTCCGCCAGGCCGGCCAGGGCCTCGCCGGGGTTGGCGTTGAACAGCAGGGTCACGTCGCTCAGGCCGTGTGCGGTGGGTGAGGGAGTGGAGGAGAGGCGAAACTCCATGCGGGCGTGCGGCATCCCCAGTTCCCGGATGACCGCCAGCAGCTGCCCGGCCAGCGGGCCGGCTTCGCGCTCACGGGCCTGGTCGAGCCTGGCCCCCACCTTCAGCAGTTCGGCGTGCAGGGCCTCCACCTCGTCCTGCAGGGTGCCGGCGTCCTGCTCGTCTTTTTCCAGGCTGGAGAGTTCCTCCTCGACTTTTGCGTGGAACTCCAGCACGTCCTCCAGCGTCGGGCCGTACTTGTGCCGCAACTTGTTCAGTGCGGCCAGGCGGGCTTCCACCGTCGCCAGTTGCTCGGGATCCGGGGCGCTCTGCTCGGCCGTGTCGCGCAACTCGGACACCACCGCCTGCACGGCTTCCAGCGCCTCGCGCAGTTCGTTCTGCAACTGCCCGGTGTTCTCGTCGTACTTCGCGCCGCTGTTCAGGGCGCGAATGGCCTCCGCGAGCAGCGCTGAGGCGTTCATGTCGCCGTCGCTCAGCAAGTCCAGCCCGCCCGCCGCCGCCGAGGCGATGGTGTGCAGGTTCGCCAGGCGCGTCAGTTCGGCGTTCAGGGGTTCTTCCTCGCCGGGCTGCGGGGCCACCTCCGCGATTTCCTGACTCTGGAAGCGCAGCAGGTCGAGTTGCCGCGCCCGTTCACGCTCGTTTGCTCGCAGGGTTTCCAGGCGTGTATCGGCTTCCCGCCACGCTGTAAAGGCGGCTGCGTAGGCCTGCGCTTCCTGCGCCACGCGCCGGTCCAGCAGCGCCCGCTGGTTCGCCGGGCTCAGCAGGCTGACCGCCGAGTGCTGCCAGTGAATGGTGAGCCGCCCCTGCGCCCACTCCTGCAACTCGCGCACGCTGACGACCTCGCCGTCCAGCCGGGCATTGCCGCGCCCGGCGGCACTCACGCGGCGGCTCGCGGACTCCTCGCCCCAGAAGCCCGTCACCAGCAGGTCATCGGCGCCGGTGCGGATCAGGTCACTGTTGGCCCGCCCGCCCAGCAGCAGGCCCAGTGCGTCCACGATGATGCTTTTGCCCGCGCCGGTCTCGCCGGTGAACGCGCAAAAGCCTTCTCCCAGGTGCAGCGTCAATTCGGGAATGGTCGCCAGGTTACGCACCTCCAGTTGCGAGAGGCGCGGGCTGGCGGTCACTTTCGGCGGTTTGGACTTGGGTTTCGAACTGCGGGCCTGACGGGTCACGACACGCAGTTTACTGTGGGCAGAAAATGTTGACTGTACTTCTGCACCTTACCGTTCCCTCTGGGCTTCTGCCCCTGGCTGGCAGGGATGACGGCGGCAGCCGAGACTCCGAACTTGTCAATAAATTGAGAATGAATTATCATTATCAGTAATGTCAGACTTTCAAGACTGGGCCTCCATTCCCATCACAGTGCTGTGCGGCTTTCTCGGCGCGGGCAAAACCACCCTTCTCAACCACCTGCTGCGGCAAAGCGAGGGCCGCAAAATCGCCGTCATCGTCAACGAATTCGGTGCGGTCAACCTCGACGCCAGTCTGGTCGTCAAGACCGACGAGGAAACTATCGAACTCAGCAACGGCTGCATCTGCTGCACCCTGCGCGGTGACCTGCTGCAAGCCGTGGACAGACTTCTGAGCGAACGGAAACTCGATTACATCCTGATCGAAAGCACCGGTATCGGTGAGCCCCTGCCCATCGCCCAGAGCTTCTGCCTGACCCCCGAGGAACTGGAACTCGACCCTGAAATTCCGAACCTGGTGGGCCGTGTTCACGTGGACGGCATGATCACCGTGGTCGACAGCCACCAGTTCTTCGATCTGTGGAACCGCCAGGACGCCATCCCCGGCGACGACCAGGATCGCGGGTTCGGTGAACTGCTGGCCGAGCAACTGGAATTCGCGGACATCGTGGTGCTGAACAAGACTGATCTGGCGAAGCCCGAGGACATCCGGCAACTCAGGGAACTGCTGGGCATCACCAATCCCCGCGCCCGCATCATCGAGGCCGCGAAAGGGCAGGTGCCGGCCGAGGAAGTCTTGAACGTCGGCCTCTTCGATGTGGAAGCCAGCATGCAGATGGACGCCTGGATGGAGGAACTGGAGCAGGAGCACACGCCCGAAAGCGAGGAGTTCGGTCTGGGGACGTACATTTACCGCAGCGACCTTCCCTTCGATGCCGACCGTTTCCACGAGGTGCTCGTCAAGGGCCTGCCACGCAACATTATTCGCAGCAAAGGGTGGGTCAATTTCGGGGACGGCGTCGCCACCCTGTGGAATCACACCGGGCGGCAACTGGCCCTGGAACAGGCGGGCATGTGGAACGACCCCAGCCAGGCCTTCAGCGAAATCGTGTTTATCGGCCAGCAACTGGATGTTCAGCAACTGGAAGCCATGCTGAACAGCGCCCTGGCAAAGGAAATCGCCGAGATTCACTGACCCCGGTTCCAAAGGAAGGTAGAGAGCAATGAGTAGAGAATGTTACCTGACAGGCAAGAAGAACAAAGTCGTCAACTCGGTCATTCGCCGGGGGAAAGCCCGTGCCGACGGGGGTGTGGGCCGCAAGACCACCGGCATCACCAGACGCACTCAGAAAGCCAATCTCCAGAAGAAATTTATCCGTGAAAACGGCCAGGTCAAGCGCGTGTGGTTCAGCGCGAACGCCCTGCGTACCCTGGCCAAGGGCGGATTTTCCGGCATTGAACTCGTTTAGAACATTGGACAAAAGAATGGAGTGCTTTTTGTCCGAGCGGCGCGAGTGAATTCAGACGAGCAGAACGAAGAATGGAGTCATATAGAAGTCATTACACGTATGACGGAATTCGGAGACCTGCTCCAAGACTGACTTCGATTGCACGGCCCAGAAGCCATAAGGCCAACCGGGTGGTACTGGAACGTAGAGCAGGCGATTCAGACACTCTCTGAACCGCCTGCAAAAAAAATGGACTCACAGAATGGCCGGAGGTCAACCATGACGGAACGCACACGCACCAATGAAGGCGCTGGGGGAAGCCCTGTATCAGGTCAACGCATCCCTATCACCGTCATCGGCGGTTTTCTGGGGGCCGGCAAAACGACGCTGGTCAACCACCTGCTGCGCCAGACCCCGAAGCGCGTCGGCGTGATCGTCAACGAATTCGGCAAGTTGGGTGTGGACGGCGGCCTCATCGAGTCACTCACGGACGACGTGCAGGAATTGACCGCCGGGTGCCTGTGCTGCTCGGGCCGGGACGACCTGATTCGCGCCCTGGTCGCGCTGGCCTACCGGGCGCAACAGGAGTGAGGCCCTCCCGAGCACGTCCTGATCGAGTTGAGTGGCGTGGCCGATCCAGTCCCCGTCCTGCACACGCTCCTCGACCCGGACGTGAGGCGCGTGTTCGCGCTGGACGGCCTGGTGACGGTGGCGGACGCCCGTACACTGGTGAGCGCCCTGACCGAGAATCCGGAAGTGGCGCTACAACTGGCCTACGCGACGGCTATCGTGCTGAATAAGAGTGACCAGGTGACCCCGCAGGGGCTGGACACCGCCATGCGTGTGGCGGCCGGGCTGCAACCTCTGGCCAGGATTCTTTCCACCCAGCACGCCTCGGTGAATGCCCACGAGATCATGAATCTGCATGGTTTCGACGAGCACTGGATCCCCCCGCCCGTGCAGACCAATCACACGCCCGGCCTGAAATCGTTCACGCTGGAAGCCGATCAGTGCCTGTCGCTGTGGGGCTGGCAGGCGCTGACCGAACGCATTGTCACGCGCCCTGGACACGTGCTGCGTGTCAAAGGCCACCTGAGTCTGGACGCCCACCCCGAGCGGCTGCTGGTGCAGGCCGTCCGGGATGTCATGACCATTGAGCCCACCGGCCAACCCCGCGACAACACCTGCCAGCTGGTCGTGATCGGTCGTGACCTGAACCGCAGTGAAGAACGCGAGTTTTTTGCGCGGGCGCTCACTTTTCAGCCGTCAAACCCGCTGGCAAGGACTGGCGTGGCGGCTGAGAGATAACACGGACTCGGATTGAATCGCTGACGAAGTGAGTCAATCCGAGCGAAGCGGGTTGCGGTGTGTTTAACGAAACAGACGGATAAGGATCAATTCTTCGGCTGGTTCTGTTCGCGTTGTTGCAGCAGTTCTTCCAGCCTGTCCACGTACCCTTCCAGCGTGCGGAAGGTCGCCTCCACGGGCTCCGGGGTCAGCATGTCCACGCCCGCTTCCTTCAGGGCTTCGATGGGGTCGAGTTCACCGCCGGATTTCAGGAAGCGCAGATAATTTTCCTGGGCGGCCTGCGGGTCACGGTCGAACATTTCCAGCAGCTGGTGCGCGGCGCTAATGCCGGTCGCGTACTGGTAGGCGTAGAAGTTGGCATACAGGTGCGTGGAAAACTGCATCCACAGGCTGCCGCTGCGGTCGTGATCCATGCTCACGCCGTCGCCGTAGCCCTCTTTCAGCAGGTCGGCCATCAGGTTGATCATGTCCGGGGCGCTGAGGCTGCTGCCGGCCTCGATGCGCCTGTAGCATTCCAGCTCGAAGGCGGCCAGGGTGGGCATGATGAAGAAGTAACGGTGGAAGTTGCTCAGCGCCTCCTCGATGATCTGCACCTCGAATTCGGTGTCGCCGGCCTCGCGGGCTTGCCTTAGCAGATGCTTGCGGCTCATGGCCTGGTTGAAGTTGCTGGCGACCTCGGCATGAAAGAGGGTGTAGCGCGGGATGCTGAAGGGCTTCTGGAAACTGGACAGCCACGAGTGCATGGAGTGGCCGATCTCGTGCGCCAGGGTGCTGTAGCTGAACATGGTGTCGTTCCAGGTCATGAAAATGAAGGGTTTGACCATGCCGCCGCTCGTGCTGTAGGCGCCCTGGCGTTTGCCCTCGTTTTCGACGTAATCCACCCAGCGCTCAGTGGTCAGGCCTTTGACCATCTCATTCACGTAGTCCTGGCCCAGCGGAGCCATGCCACCGGCGATCCAGTCCACCGCCTGCCCGTAGCTCACGTGGCGGCGCGGCACCAGCGCGGCTTTCACGTCGTACTCGCGCAGCTCGGGCAGTTTCAGCCAGGCCCTGCGCACGTTCCAGTAACGGTGCCAGATGGGCGTGTTGCGGCGGTAGGTGTCCAGCAGCGTGGTCACCACGGCGGTGGGGATGTTGTCGGGCGCGAGGCTGGCGCTGATGGCGTCCGGGTAGTGGCGGGCGCGGGCCAGAAAGACGTTCTGCCGCACGTTCGTGGCGTACATGGCAGCCTGACTGTGCTTGGCGGCCAGGTGCGCGTCGGCGTAGTTCTCCCACGCTTCACGGCGCACCTCGCGGTCTTCGCTGGAGGTCAGGGCGTCCACGTTCCCCTGCGTGACCTTCTGCCCCCCGGCCTTCCCGAAATCCAGGTCCATGTTCGCCAGCGCCGGGTGAATTCCACGCTCGGACGCGAAAGGGGCCTGCACCGCGCCCAGCAGCGCCTCGACTTCGGCGGAACGCACGTGCGGTTTATTGCGCAGAATGCGCGACAGGCGCACCTGCTGATCCCTGAATTCCGGGGTGTCCAGCCAGCCGCGCAGCTTCTGCTCGTCCAGCGCCAGCAGTTCCGGCCGGGCAAAAGCAGTCGTGCTGCTGTACTGCGAGGCCAGGCCCACCGAGCGGTCACGTCGGGCGGCGGCTTCCGCGTCCTTGCCGTCCACGCTGGCGCCCATGGAGGCGTAATTCATCACTTTCGCCAGTTCCACTTCCACCGCGTCGGCGGCGTTCAGGTAGGCCAGCAGCCCTTCAGGCGTGCCCAGTTTCCCGGCGTGCTCGGCCAGGCCGGCAATCTTGCCCGGCAGGCCCTGGCTGGCCTCCTCCCACGCCGCCGTGCCGGCGTAGATGGCCTCGATGTCCCACGTCTGATCCTTCGCAGCGTCTGCCCGGCGGGGCAGCCCCTTCGCCTGATGTTGAGTCATGTCCAGAGGCTAGCAAAAAGAGCGGCTGGCTGCTGATTTCTGATGAACAGCCTGATGAACAGGCAGTCACTTCGCCGGCACTGAGCGGGCGCCACCTGGGCTTCACCCCCTCATGTTTTTCCCGGCCTCTGAAACTTTCGCGCGCTATGGCCGTTTCACGTTCGGAAAGGAGCGCGGCAGGTGACGCCACAGCAGCAGGGTGGCAGCCAGGCCCAGGCCCGCCAGCGTGACCAGGCCCCAGCGCGGCCCCAGCACCCACTCGCGGCTGATCAGCTTACTGGCGATCAGGGCTCCGGGCGGCCCCATGCCGGCCAGCACGAAGGTGTACAGGCTCATGACGCGCCCGCGCAGCTCGTCGGGGATGCTGAGCTGCACGGTGCTGTTGGCGCTGACCAGCAGGGACAGCATCCCGAACCCGCAGACCGCCAGCACCGGCAACGCCAGCAGCGGGCTGGGCGTAAAGGCCAGCAGGGCCGCGCTGGCCGCCAGAATTAGCGAGCCGACGCGTAGGTTGCGTAGCGGGTTGGGTTTGCTGGCCTGCCACAGCGCCCCGGCCATTGCCCCGATGCCGAAAGCGGCGGACAGCAGCCCGAAACCGCCCTCGCGCTGACCGTACACCACGCGGGCAAAGTAAGGAATGATCACGTTGAAGTTGACAGTGGTGAGGCTCAGGGCACCGACCAGCAGCATCACGTTGCGCACGGCGGGGGTGCGGCGCACGTAACGCAGGCCCTCCTTCACGTTTTCCAGCATGCTGTCGCTGCGGGCCATTTCGCGTTCCGGGAAGGGCAGCGTGGCGATCACGTAGATCACGTAGAAGAACGACAGCACGTTCAGGTAGTATGGAAAGGCCAGGCGCGAGAGGTTGTCCTCGTTGCCGCCCGCCAGCAGGCGCACACCCAGCGCCGCCACCACGCCGAACAGGGCCTGCCCGACTGTGCGGCTCACGTTGAAAGACAGGCTGTTGAGGGCCACTGCGTTCGGCACCGAGTCGCGCGGCACGAAATCCACCACCATGCTCTGGCGGGCCGGCATGTCAAAAGCGTTGGCCATGCCCGCCACAAAAGCGATGCCCAGCACCATCGGCAGGGTGACGATCCCCAGGTGCGTGGTGATCCCCAGCGCCAGGGCCGTGAACATCAGCACCACCTGCGTGATCAGCAGCACCCGGCGGCGCGGCACGCGGTCAATGACCGCCCCGGCGAACAGAGAGAACAGCAGGCTGGGCATGAATTGCGCCACCGTGACCCAGCCCAGCGCCGCGCTGCTGCCGCCTGTCAGTTCAAGCACCAGGTACTGCTGCGCGGTCGTCTGCATCCACGACCCCACCAGCGAGAGCAGTTGAGAAATCCAGTAGCGCCGGAAATTGGGGTGTTGAAGGGCCGCAAAAGTGCTGGCGGCCCAGTTCCTGAGGCTGGCGGTCACCGCGACAGCATAGGCGCATAGATTGGCGCTCACCAACTGTCACGCCGCCGGTAAGGGGTCACAGGACTGGTGGCAGTCACCGTTTATGGCAGGCTCTTACTTCACGCTCAATATTAAGCCGTCTTCAAAGCCTGTCACACCAGGCTAAATGCATCAGGCGATCAGCATTCTGAACCTTTTGATAGGCGGTTATTTATCGTCCCTGCGCCTTTTGGCTGATCTCGGGCGCAGCTGCTCCTGTCATACTGTGAAGTTTCCTTCATGAGGGCTAGCAAAGAGATTGCGAAACGTGTTACGTTACGCAGGTCAAGAGAATCTGAAGACCTGCTGAAGGCTTCATAAGCATCGCCCGCCCAACCCCCTGAGTGTAGGCCTGATGACCCATACCTTTGCCCGTCTGACCCTCCCCCTGCTGACCGCCGCCGCGCTGCTGTGCGGCCAGGCCTTCGCCCAGAGCCAGGCTGGCGCCGCCAGTGCCGATACCGTGACCGTGCAGCAGGGCGACACTGCCTACTCGCTGGCCCGCCGCGCCGGCATCACGGTGGAAGCCTTCCTGATCCTGAACGGCCTGAGCAGCCCGGACTTGAAGCTCGGTCAGACCGTGATCGTGCGCAGCGGTGTGCCCCCACATGTGGTGCAGCCCGGCGACACGCTTTACAGCCTGGCCCGCAAGTATGGCCTCAGCCTGGACGCCCTGAAGGCCGCCAACGAGTTGCCGCAGGACGGCACCATCAGCGTCGGCCAGAGCCTGCGTATCCCCACGCCCGGCGGCAGCGTCGTCACCCGCGTGGCCCCCACCCCGACCACCGTGGCTGCCGCTGGGCCGCAACTTCCCGTTGCCGTGACCGCCAGCGTGCCGGATAGCGAGGCCCCCAGCCTCCCGACCCCCTTACAGGGTGGGAATTCCTGGCGGGACGCCGCGATGTCGCTGATGGGCACGCCCTACGTGTACGGCGGCAACACCCGCAAGGGCATCGATTGCAGCGCCTTCGTGTTGCAGGTATTCACGCCCATGGGCATCAAGTTGCCGCGCGTCAGTGCCGACCAGGCCCGCGTCGGCACCCCCGTGAACGTCGGCAGCCTCCAGGCCGGCGACCTGGTGTTCTTCGACACTGCCGGTGGTGGCCGCGTGACCCACGTCGGGATTTACCTTGGCAACGACAGTTTCATCAATGCCAACAGCTACCGGGGGCAGGTCACGGTCGACCGCATGCTGAGCGACAAATACTGGGCGCCCCGCTATCTGGGGGCCAGGCGCGTCCTGCCCGACAACCTGATGGCCTCCAGGCCTTGAAAGCTGGCCTCCACTTCTGCTGTGAACGCCGCGCCTCCGCGCGGTTTTCTTTGCTTTTTGGCGCTGTTCTCCGAATTCCGGCCACAAGTCAGGCGCAGGCCTGATTCTTTCAGTCTGCATCCTGCTATAGAAGGACTACCCAAACATCGGGTAGCCCTTCACGGAGACGCAGGCAGCGGTCTATTTAAGCTTCGTCGCTGATGGCTTCGGTGTCCAGGATAGCGCGGTAGTCTTCCAGGTGCGCCCCTTCGCCCAGTTCCTTGGCGATCTTCTCGATGGCCAGGCGCACCACTTCGCTTTTGCTGATCAGGCGTTCGGGGCTGGACAGTTCATAGGCGGTACGGGTCAGTAAGGCGTCTTGCTCCTCGCTGATCACCACCTGTAGGCGTTTGCGTTCCTTTTTTGGCATGTGACTCCTGAACCGCCCACCCGCACAAAAAAGCCTGACCATGCTGGGATGAACTGCCGCTCAGCCTAGCACGCATCATAGGGGCGCTCAACATGGTCATGCCGTGAGTGTGTAGAGTACCACGCGTCTGCTGCACACGCGCCAGCACAGTCAGCTGTTGATAGGGAGTGGGTGAAGAACCTTCAGACCCCAGGTGGACAAGGGATGTGTAAGATGTGTAACATGCGACCAGGCTGAAGATCGTGTTTCTCTGTGTCAGAGCTGCCAGCGGCACGATTTTACCCCGCATACACCCACCCGCGCCCCGGCGCATGACAAGGAAGGACTGAACCCATGCAACTGACCCCACTGCACGTCCAGGGAGGCCGCGAACTCAGCGGCGAGATCGCCATTCAGCACAGCAAGAACGCTGCATTACCGATCATCGTGGCCAGCATGCTCAGTCCGGAGCCCATCACCCTGCACGGCATTCCGCGCCTGTCGGACGTGTACACCATCCTGGAAGTCATGCACCACGTCGGCACCCAGCACACCTGGACTGGCCCTAACAGCCTGACCCTGGTCACGCCGCGCATTGTGAACACCGAGGCGCCTTACGCCCTGGTCAACAAGATGCGGGCCAGTTTCATCGTGCTGGGCGCCCTGCTGGCCCGCGCCGGTGAGGCCACCGTCAGCATGCCCGGCGGCTGCGCCTGGGGGCCGCGCCCGGTCGATCAGCACGTCAAGGCCTTCCGCGCCCTGGGGGCCGAGGTCAGCGAGGAGAACGGCAACTTCCACGCCAGGCGTCAGGGCAGTCTGCACGGCAAATTCATTTTTGAACTGCTGACGGTGGGGGGCACCCACAACGCCATTCTGGCCAGTGTCCTGGGCGAAGGCACGGTCACGCTGGAAAATGCCAGCATCGACACCGATGTCGTCGACCTGATCGAGTTTCTGAATACTCTCGGCGCGCGAATCGAGGGAGCCGGCACGAATACCCTGGTCATTCATGGGGTGCCGGCCCTGCACGGCGGCGAGTACACCGTCATTCCGGACCGCATCGAGGCAGGCACTTTCATGATGCTGGCCGCCGCCACGGGAAGCCGCCTGACCCTGAGGAACGTGCGCCCCGATCACCTGACCGCCGTCAGCGCTAAACTCCGTGAAATGGGCGTCACTATCGAGGAAGACGGCAGCAGTATCACGGCGGACGCCCGTGACCGTGACCTGAAGGCCGTGAACGTGACCACCCAGAGTTACCCCGGGTTTCCCACCGATCTGCAACCCCAGATGAGCGCCCTGCTGGCCACCGTGCCCGGCACCAGCGTGGTGCAGGATCCGGTATACCCGGATCGCCTGACCCACGTGGCCGAACTGCACCGCATGGGGGCCAACATCACCGTGAGTGGGTACACGCAGGTGATCCAGGGTACCAGGCTTCATTCTGCGCCCGTCAAGGCCGCCGATCTGCGGGCCGGCGCAGCCCTGTTCATCGCGGGCCTGACCACCGGCGGCGAAACGGTCATCGACGGCGTGCAGTACCTCAACCGGGGCTACGAACGCCTCGCGGAGCGGCTGCGCGGTCTGGGGGCGAATGTGATGCAACCCGAACCGGCCCTGGCGGCCATGGACTGAACTGAAGAACGGTTCGGCGCTCCGGCCTTGAAAGGAGAGCGCCTTTTTCTACCAACCTGACAATTACAGGCCATACGCCGTGAGGCCTTTTGCATACAGCGCATGGCTGACACTTTAGGGTTTACAGCTTGACGGTATCGTTCTTGCCCATGTCGGGCTGTTCACCCTTGATCAGGCCTTTGGCCATCTGAAAGAGCGAGCGCACCTTACCGTCGCTTTCCCAGAACTCCGCGCCGCTGGCGTTGATTTTAATAAGTTGAATGTTCGGATCTTCCTTGCCTTGCGGGAAGTACGCCTTGTAGAAGTCGCTCCACAACTCGTCCAGTTTGGCCCTGTCTTCCAGCAGTTCCGCCGTACCGTTCACGCTCAGGTAGGTGCCCTTGTCGGGGTTGGAGAAACTGACGTTGACCTGGGGGCGGGCCCGCATATCCGCGACGGCCTCGGTATCCTTGGCGCCGATGAACCACAGGTCGCCGTCGTACTCCTTTTCCTGGGTCGTCATGGGCCGCGCGTGCAGGTGCCCTTCGGCGGTCGTGGTGGTCAGCATGGCAAACTTCACGTCCTTGACGATGCCGGCCATGATCTTGATCGCTTCTTCCCGGGTGGTTTCGCTCATGACTGCACCATGCCGGCTGCTCCCGGCGGCGTTGGGATGCAGGCTCACCGTCTGAAGCCTTCCGTCAGCTTGCGTGAACCTGCCCTCAAGACGGGCGGTGAACCTTCTCCGGAACGTTGCGCACCAGAATGACGCCCAGCACGAAGAAGACGGCGGCAATCCCGAAAACCAGCGTATACCCCATGTTGGGGCTCTGCGCGTTGCCCCAGTCCAGAAGCCGGCCCTGCGGCGCCCCCACGAACTGCGGGGCCACGAACGCCACGTGCCAGATGCCCATGTCGCGGGCGTAGCTGCTTTCGCTGGGCATGGCGTCGCTGCCCAGCGCCCAGTCCACGCTGGTAAACGCCCCGAAGCCCAGCCCGAACAGCAGTGCCAGCAGCAGCGCTGCCGTGAAGTTAGGCGCGAACAGCAGCAGCAGCGCCACCGCCGCCATCAGGCCGCCCGCCACGTAAATCACCGGTTTACGGCCCGTGCGGTCACTGATGCGTCCGCCGATCAGCGCCGAGGCGATGCTGCCCACTATGATGCACGCCAGCATGATGCTGGTGGCGTTGGCGGGGTCGCCCTGCCGCATGACGTCCTTGTTGTAGTACTGCAAGAAAGGCTGCACGCTGTACTGCCCCAGCGCGAACAGCACGCGGGTCAGGAAGACCCACAGGAAAGGCTGGTGCGCAAACAACTGCGCCACCGACAGCTGCGGCGCGCTCTGGGAGGGAACCAGGCGGTCGGCCTGCGCCGGCACGCCGCGCATGGTCACCAGCGCCGGCAGCAGCAGCACCAGCCCCACCAGCAGGTAGGTCGCTATGCCCGGCAGGTGCAGCAGGCCGATCACCAGCGCCGCCACCGCACCCAGCAGTTGCCCACCCGCCTGGAGCATCGCCATGACGCCGCTGTAACGCCCGCGCTGTTCGGGCGGCACCAGTTGCGGAATCAGGGCCGAGTAGGGCGCAGTGGCGTAATTGTTGCCGAACTGCACCAGCAAAAAGCCCAGCACGTACACCCAGAAGCCGGCCACGCCGCTCAGGGACGCGGCGGCCAGTGCCATGACCAGCAACCCCGCCAGGTTCACGCCCAGGCCCAGGCGAATGTAAGGAATGCGCTTTCCGGTGCGGTCACTGTGCGCCCCCACCAGCGGCGGCAACACCAGCGCCATCACCGCCCCGATGGCGGTCAGCAGACCCAGGTAGGTGCCCTTCTGCCCCTCGCCAACAAACTTCACGACATCCCCCGGCATCAGGATCAGCAGCAGCACCAGCCAGTGAAAGGCTGTGCCGAACCAGAAGGCCGAGAGGACAGCGGGACTGATGGGCGCGGCAACGGGGCGGTCGGCGGACAGGCTCATGTGCCTTTCAGTGTAGTAGACGTTCGCCTGCCCGCTTCCGGCTTCAGTTCTTCGGCCGGTCGTCCCGGCCCACCGGAACTGGTGAGCCCCGGGGCCTGGTGGCTGGACAGGATGGCCCGCAGGCCGCGCAGACACACCTCGCGGTAGTCGGCCAGCGAGGGCTGCTGCTCGGCCAGGAACTGCATGCTCAGGCCCTCGACCAGCGCCCGCAATTGCCGCGCCTGCTGCTCGGCCACGCCTGGCGCGCCGGAGGGCACGAAAAGCTGCGTCAACTCCAGATCGAGTCGGCGGGTCTCGTTCAGGAATTCGCGTTGCAGGGCCAGCAGTTCCGGATCACGGGTGGCGGCCCCCAGGAAATCGAGCGTGACCGTGTAAAAGCGCCGGGTACTCTCCAGGCTGTAAAACTGGTTTTCCACGAACGCCCGTAACTTCTCCTCGGGCGTGCCGGCCTGCCGCAGGGCGCGGCGCGTCGCCACCGCGACGGTGCGCGTGAAGCGGCGCATCACGGCGCTCAGCAGGCCGGCCCGGCTGCCGAAGTGATACACCAGCGTGCCCCGGCTCACGCCCGCGTGCGCGGCGATGTCCCCCAGCGTCACACCCGCGAAGCCGCGCTCGTACAGGGCCAGGTAAGCGGCTTTTTCCAGCGCCGCCCGCCGCAGCCTGTCCTGAATGGGGTTGACGGTTCGCGCCATGTCTGGAGCATACCGGCCGCCGGGCCACGTCGGCACCTATCACCGCCTCTGGCCTGCCGCTGAAGGCGTTCTCCCGCGCCGCGCCTGGCCTCATGTTTACCTCATGGCATGGGTGAAATCGGTATACTTTGGCCTGCATGCTGTCCATTGGCCCTTACGTGGTAGTCCGTGAGATTTCCACCCGCACCGCCGCTTCCCTGGGCGCGCGCGGCAAGACGTACCGTGCCACGGACAGACTGACCGGTATCCCCGTGCTGCTGCACCACCTGCCGGCCCTGAGCGGCCTGCCGACATTGCCCGCGCACCCGGCACTGCTGCCCTTCACGGACATCGTGGTGCAGGCTGGCGAGGCTTACCTGGTCACCGAACTGCCCCCCAACGCTGTGCCAGCCCGCGAACCCCTGCAGGCGGCACGTGGGGCGCTGCTGGCGCTGGCGGTGTTGCACAAGCAAGGGCTGGCGCACGGCGGCATCGACGCAGCGCAACTCTGGAGTGTCGACGGGCCGGTGCGCCTGGCTGGCGGGGGCCGCCACGCGCTGGGGGGCGAATTCACGGTGGCCCGCGACCTGCACGACCTGGCCACCACCCTCAGCGACCTGGGCCTGAGCGACCTGGGAGCGCTGCCCCCTGTGCTGGCCTCGCTGCAAACGTCACCGGACGGCCTGGACGCCCGCCAGGTTCTGGCGCTCTTGGCCGAGGAGGCCCCAAGCCACTCGCCCGGCCCGGCGGCGCCCGGGAGCGAGCCGCGCGGCGTGAAATTCCAGTCTCGCGACCTCGCGCCGGCCACGCCTGCCGGCATCCTGCCCAACCTCAATCCGTTGAGCCTGCTGAACCCCAGTGCGCCCCTGCCGCAGACGCCTTCCTTTGTGACCGAAGCGGTGCTGACCAGCGTCCACGAACCTCGCCGCAGCAGCACCGATCCCGGCGTGCCTGCCCCGCCCCTGCCCTTTACCCTGGACATGGATCAGTGGCACCTGCCGGACTATATCGACACCAGTGCCCATGTCCCTGCTGCGGGCGATGCTGTTGCTGGCAATACTGTGGCCGGCGTCCCTACAGTGGTGCCCGCCGACGAGGCAACCCCCGCCAGCACGGCCAGTCTGGAGTGGACGCAGGTCGAACGCCCCCTGCACCAGAGTCCTACCCCGGAAGTCAACTCCACCCCGGACCTCACGCCCCCGCCTCCTGAGGAGCATGGTGTGGTGCGCCAGGGCCGCCAGGTCAAGGCCGCAGCCAGCCAGGCCCTGCAACGCCTGAAAACCGACGGCCAGCGTCTGCGCCACCTGCAGGAGATGCGGCGCGATGAGGTGGCCGCGCAACTGGCCGCAGGGGGCGAGCCGGGGTCAGGTCTGGAAGCGCCAAATCTGGAGGAACTGGCCCGCACTGAGGCGCTGCCAGCAGAAGACCAGGCCCCGCAGGTCGCTGAGACCCCGCAGGAACGCCGCCGCCGTGAACACGAGGCGCGTGTGCAGGAAGCTGCCCTGGCGGCCCAGCTGGCGCAGACGCGCGGCATGGTTTCCCCCGCCTCCAGCCCCCCAGGCCCCAGTCATGCCGCCCCTAGTCATGCAGAATCCGCCCCGGCCCAGGAGGAACTGGCGCTGCCCCCCCGCCAACTGAAGGGTGTGAAGATGCGCTGGGACGAGAAAACCGCTTCCTGGCAGCGGGTGACGGGCGAGGGCGGACGTGACGTGACTGCCCGACCTGCCTGGCTACTTCCCGCCCTGCTCGGTCTGGTGCTGCTGCTGGGCCTGCTGGTCTGGGGCCTGAGCCGGCGCCCGGCCGCCGCCCGCGCCGCTCCGGCAGCAGCCGGACAGTGCTGTACGGTGAATTTCCGGGTCAGTGGCGGCGGCCGGGCCAGCATCAGCATCCTGAACACCACCAGTCGTGGACGCTGGGCGCCCGGTGAGGTGATCGGGAAAGTGCCGGGCACCCTGAACCTGCCCGGGCCGGGCCAGTACAAACTCGGCGTGACCAGCGAGGGTTTCTCACCGGCCAACGTGGACGTGACGGTGCCCACCAGCCAGCCGGTCACCATCCGCCTGGGGCCATAGCACCTGGGGCTTTCATGTCCCAGGCTGGACAGTCGCGGGCGGGCAACTCGCCCAGTCCCCCACTCCCGTGACACAATCAGGCCGTGAGCGTCGTCATCCTTGATTTCGGTAGTCAATTCACGCGCCTAATTACCCGGCGATTCCGGGAACTGGGCGCCTACAGCGTCATTCTGCCCGGCAGTGCCAGCCTGGAACGCATCCAGCAGGAAAACCCCCAGGGCATCGTCCTGTCGGGCGGTCCCAGCAGCGTGTACGACGAGCATGCCCCGAAACCTGCGCCCGGCGTCCTTGAGCTGGACATTCCTGTTCTGGGCGTGTGCTACGGCATGCAGTACCTGGCGCAGCAGGCCGGTGGGGACGTGCAACGTGCCGGCAAACGCGAGTACGGCAAGGCCGACCTGACCGAGTATTCCGGCGACCTTTTTCAGGGCATTCAGGGCGAGTTCGTCGCCTGGATGAGCCACAGCGACTCGGTGACGCAACTGCCTGGGGGGTACGAAGTCTGCGCGAAAACCGAGGACACGCCTGTGACCGGGATTCAGAACAGCCAGACGAAGCGCTACGGCGTGCAGTTTCACCCGGAGGTCGTTCACACACCCAAGGGGGGGCAACTGCTCGCCAACTTCCTCGATATCTGCGGTGTCGAGCGCGACTGGAACGCCGAACACATCGTCGACGAACTGGTGGCAGATGTGCAGAAGCAGGTCGGAAACGGCAAAGTCCTGCTGGCTATCTCGGGGGGTGTGGACAGCTCAACCCTCGCGCTGCTGCTGGCGAAAGCCGTGGGCGACCGCCTGACCGCCGTGTTCATCGATCATGGCCTGTTGCGCCTGGGGGAACGCGAACAGGTCGAAGCCGCGCTGCGGCCGCTGGGTGTGAACCTGATCACGGTCGATGCCCGCGAACAGTTCCTGGGCGAACTGAAAGGCGTGGACGACCCCGAGCAGAAGCGCAAGATCATCGGTCGCGAATTCATCCGCGCCTTCGAGCGTGAAACCGCGCAACTCGGTTCCTTCGATTTCCTGGCGCAGGGCACGCTGTACCCGGACGTGATCGAGTCGGCCGGCGGCCCCCACTCCGACAAATCTGGCGCGGCCAACATCAAGAGCCACCACAATGTCGGCGGTTTGCCCGAAGACCTGAAGTTCAAGCTGGTCGAGCCCTTCCGCACCCTCTTCAAGGACGAGGTGCGCGAAATCGCCCGCCTGCTGGGCCTGCCCGAGCACATCCGCATGCGTCACCCCTTCCCCGGCCCCGGCCTGGCCATCCGTTGTCTGGGCGAGGTGAGCGAGGAGAAGCTGGACATCCTGCGCCGCGTGGACGACATCTTCATTTCCGGCCTGCGTGAATTCGGGCTGTACGATGGCTGCTCTCAGGCGCTGGCCGTACTGACGCCTATCCGCAGTGTGGGCGTTATGGGCGACGAACGCACCTACAGTTACACCGCTGCGCTGCGTGCCGTGACCACCGACGACTTCATGACTGCCGAGTGGGCACGCCTGCCCTACGATTTCCTGGCCACCATGAGTAACCGCATCGTCAACCAGGTGCACGAGATCAACCGCGTGGTGTACGACATCACCGGCAAACCGCCCGCCACCATTGAATGGGAATGAACTAAGCCGGACTCTGTGAGGAGGACAGAAATTCCTGCACGGTATGGAGTTTGGTGTCGGCGGAAGAAGTCTAAACCTTGATTCCCTGCGCTCCAGCGGACAGAGACACAGCTCTTGCTACACCTGAGTGCAATAACTCAGCTGTGCATGCACCAGCTGCTTGAGTTGTCGAACATCTGCCAGCCTGGCCCGACGCCGAAGGGCTGGGACGCGACTCTGGTCAAATGCTGGCCCGGTAGTTGCCGACTCTGGAAAGGTGCAGGACACCAAATTTTGAGGCTTGAACCAAAAGTCCCTGCTGTGTGCTGGTTGTGCGTAGGGGCTTTCCCTATCCCTCTTCAGTCAGCTTCATGACCTCATCGTCTTTGTCGAGTGCCACGCCCTGTTTCAGCGCCGCCGACTTGATGCGGCGGGCGGCGTCCAGCTTTTCCTGCTGCCGAACTGGGTCTGGTTGAAGCGGGCCACGGCGCCGCGCACATGCTGGGCGTCGTGAATGGGCAGGTGCCGCTCGCCGCGCTTGTCGATGTAGGCGAAATCACAGTCTTTCAGGTTATCGCGTTCCTGGCTGGTCAGTTCTGACATGGGTGGGCCTCCTGCCCCAATGCTGCGCGGCGGGGTTAAGAAGACGGGTTCATGCCGCTGGAGCCCGCTTCATGCGGCGGGCTGTGGCACAATGCCGTGATGCCGGATGAGTCGCACATTTCCCTTTTCTCCGGCGCCATGGGCCTGGACCTGGGGCTGGAAGGGGCTGGGTTTCACACGGTGGCGGCCGTCGAGCTTGACCGGGCGGCGCGGGAGACGATTGCTGTGAATGCGCGGCGACGTGGGCATGACCTGTTCATCGGTACGGACATCACGCAGCTTTCCGCCGCCGACCTGCTGGCCGCCACTGGGCTGAGACGCGGCGAGGTCACGCTGGTCAGCGGTGGGCCGCCCTGTCAGCCCTTCAGCACGGCGGGGCGGCGGGATGCCCTCAACGACCCCAGGGGCAGCCTGTTCCGCGATTTCCTGCGAATGGTGGAGGGCGTGCAGCCGCGTTTTTTCATTATGGAAAACGTGCGGGGCCTGCTGTCCGCGACCCTGCGTCATCGCCCCATTGCCGAGCGGGGTGGGCGGCCCAACACGCCCGAGGAGGAGCGCGGCTCGGCCTTCGCGGTAATCCTCTCGGAGTTCGGACGCATCGGCTACAGCTTTACCTACGGGCTCTTGAACGCCGCCGATTACGGCACGCCCCAGACGCGGGAACGGGTGATCATCCTGGGCAGCCGCGATCACGAACCGCTGCACTTGCCCGCCCCGACCCACTCACCGGATGGTGAAGGGCGGCCGCGCTGGCGCACCGTGCGGGACGCCTTCACGGATTTGCACGACCCGCAGCCGCAGTTTCAGCCTTACAGCGAAACTCGCCTGCAATACCTGCGCCTGGTGCCGGAGGGAGGCAACTGGCGCAGCCTGCCGCCCGAACTGATTCCGGCGGCGATGGGCGGTGCCTACCAGTCCGGTGGTGGCAAGGTCGGGTTTTACCGCCGCCTGGCCTGGAACCGACCCGCGCCCACCGTGACCACCAGCCCGGCGCAGAAAGCCACGGACCTGTGCCACCCCACGCTGCACCGGCCCATCAGTGTGCGTGAGGCCGCGCGCCTGCAGGGCTTCCCGGACGACTGGGTGTTCGCCGGGAACGTCACACAGCAGTACCGCCAGATCGGCAATGCCGTGCCTGTGCCGCTGGGCCTGGCGGTGGGCCGGGCCTTGCAGTTGGTCGGTGAGGCAGCCAGCAGGGAAATACCGGTGGCGCAGCCTTGAGCTGTCACGTCGCAAGTGAAAGTCATGACCTAACGGACGTTTGTTAAGATAGAGAAACATGCCAGACCATTCCCCCAGCGCCCCGGCGCACCCTGCCTCCGTGTCCACCTGGGCCACAGAACTGGCGCGCCTCGCCGCCGACCAGCAGAAAGTTCGCGCGGGTGGCGGTGCCAAAGCCCAGCAGCGCCAGCACGAGAAAAACCGCCTGACCGCCCGTGAACGCGTGGGGCAGCTGTGCGACGACGGCGCGCCCTTCGACGAGTTGATGACCTTCGCCGGGTACGGCATGTATGAGGAGGTCGGCGGTTGCCCGTCCGGCGGCACCGTCACCGGCATCGGCATGGTTCAGGGCCGCCCCTGGATGATCATCGCCAATGACGCCACCGTGAAAGCCGGGGCGTTTTTCCCGATCACGGCCAAGAAAGTGATCCGGGCGCAGACGATTGCACTGGAAAACCACCTGCCGGTGATCTACCTCGTGGACAGCGCAGGGGTGTACCTGCCCATGCAGGATGAGATTTTCCCCGACCAGGACGACTTCGGTCGGGTGTTCTACCTGAACGCCCGCATGAGCGCCCTCGGTATTCCGCAGATTGCCGCGATCATGGGCAATTGCGTGGCGGGCGGCGCGTACCTGCCGGTCATGTGCGACACCCTGATCATGACCGAAGGCTCCGGGCTGTACCTCGCCGGGCCGGCACTTGTGAAGGCCGCCATCGGGCAAGTCGTCGAATCCGAGGAGCTGGGTGGCGCCAGTATGCACAGCGCCATTGCCGGAACCGTGGACTACAAGGAACCGGACGACCAGCACGCTCTTGCGCGCGTTCGTGCCCTGGCCGACCTGTACGCGCAGGGGGAACTGGCCCCGTTCGCCAGGCGCCGCAAGGACACCGTGCCGGCGCCGCAGCGTGACCTGACGTCACTGGTCAGTTTTGACGGCAGCAAGACCTACGACGTGCGCGACCTCATCAAATCCATCACCGATGGGGGAGAGTTCCACGAGTTCAAGCCCGAGTACGGCGAAACGCTGGTGTGCGGCTTTTCACGCATCGGGGGCTACCCGGTGGCCTTCGTGGCCAACCAGCGCACCGTCATCAAAAAGAAACTCAAGAGCGGCGGTGAACCCGGCCTGCGCACCCGCATCGAGGTCGGCGGCGTCATTTACGGCGACAGCGCCGACAAGGCCGCCCGCTTTATCCTCGATGCCAACCAGGCGGGCGTGCCGCTGGTGTTCCTGAGTGACGTGACCGGCTTCATGGTGGGCCGCGACAGTGAACAGGAAGGCATCATCCGGCGCGGCGCAAAACTGGTGAACGCCGTGAGCAACTGCGTGGTGCCCAAGATCACCATCATCACCGGCGGCAGTTTCGGGGCCGGGAACTATGCCATGAACGGCAAGGCCTACGCGCCGCGTTTCATCTATGCCTGGCCCAGCGCCAAGTACGCCGTGATGAGCGGCAACGCCGCTGCCAAGACCCTGCTGGACATTCAGGTGGCTGCCCTGAAACGCGCCGGACACCCGCCCGACGACGAGGAACTCCAGAAACTCTACGACGAAGTGAAGGCCAAGTACGACACCGAACTTGACCCGCGCTACGCCGCCTCACGCCTGTGGGTGGACGACATCATCGAGCCGAACGACACCCGCGACCGGATTATTCGCGCTCTGGACGCCTGTGCCCAGAACCCGAGGCAGGAAGAACTGAAAGTCGGCGTGTTCCAGGTTTGAAAGACGCCGGGACAGCGGCGCTCTGACAACGCTTTAAAGCTGTATTCATCCTCTCACCCCTGCGAGGCGCTTATGGATCTGGAACTGATTAAACAGCCTCTTATTCCACCGACCCCGGTATTGGCGCAGAACCACCACCTGACCACCGAGCAGGCCGGGGCCATGCGGGCCATGCCGAGCACCGAGTACTGGGAAGCCATGGCGAAGGAACTGGAGTGGGGCCGCCAGTGGGACAGCGTGCTGGAAGGCGGCCTGGGCGATTTCAAGTACTTCCCCGGGGCGCTGGGCAACGTCAGCGTGAACTGCCTGGATCGCCACGCCCGCAAAGACCCGTTGAAAGTGGCGCTGTACTACGAGCGCGAGGACGGCCTGACCGAAACGTGGACGTACGAGCAGCTCACCACCGAAACGGCCCGTTTTGCCGCCGCCTTGCAGGATCTGGGCGTTCAGAAGGGTGACCGGGTGGCCGTGCTGCTGCCCAACACGCCTGCCGCCTTCATCGCCATCCAGGCGTGTTACCGCATCGGCGCGATCTACTCGGTTATTTTCGCGGGATTCTCGGCCTCGGCCGTTCGGGATCGCCTGCTGGACGCCCAGCCGAAAGTGGTCGTGGTCGCGGACGGCTCGCTGCGGCGCGGGAAGATCGTGCCCCTCAAGGAAACGCTGGACGAAGCGCGCCAGGGGATCGGCAGCATCGAGAAAGTCATCGTGGCCAAGCAACTGGGCGACCATTACCCCGGCCTGCACGTGACCTATCACGCCGACGAAGTGCACATGGCCGACCTGATGGAGCAGACCACCCGGCTGGCCGACCCCGTGATGCTGGAAGCGAACGACCCCGGCTTCATTATTTACACGTCCGGCACGACCTCTAAACCCAAGGGGCTGGTGCATTCCGGGCTGGGTTTTTTGGTGGGGACTTACGCGAACGTGAAGTGGTCGCTGAACCTGCAACCCCAGGACGTGTACTGGTGCACGGCGGACGTGGGCTGGCTGACCTTCCCGATTTTTGCGCTGGTGGGGGGCCTGGCGAACGGCGCGACCCTGGTCATCTACGAGGGCAGCATCGACGCGCCCACGCCCAGCCGCCCTTACCAGATCATCGGGAAGTACCACGTGAACAAGGTGTTCACCGCCCCCACCGCCCTGCGCATGATGCGCAGGGCCGGGCCGGAAGCCCTGGCCGGCGTGAACCTGGGCCACGTCGACCTGGTGGCGCTGGTGGGCGAGCCGCTCGACCCGGAGACGTGGCACTGGGCCACCGAAACCTTCGACTCGTTCGTGAACAACACCTACGGGCAGACCGAAACGGGAACGGCCTGGGCTTCGGCCATGGTGGGCCTGACCCCCACCAAACCCGGCTCGTGCGGCGAACCGCTGCCCGGCTACCGCGCCGAAGTCGTGAACGACAGCGGACAGCCCGCGCAGTCCGGTGAACTGGGGTACCTGACCCTCACCGAACCGTTCCCGTGCCTGGCCCGCACCATCTGGGGCGACCACCAGCGTTACCTGGACACCTACCTGTCCGAATTTCCGGGCCGCTACTCTGCTGCCGACGCGGCCGTGCTCGACGCCGACGGGCAACTGTGGGTGACGGGCCGCGTGGACGACGTGATGAACGTCTCCGGCCACCGCATCGGCACCATGGAGCTGGAGGCTGCCCTGATTACCCACCCCGCCGTGAGTGAGGCCGCTGTGGTCGCCATGACCGACGAACTGCGCGGGGCCGTTCCCGTGGCGTTCGTCGTCCCGCGCGCCGGACAGCCGGACACGCCGGAGTTGCGGCGCGAACTGGCGCAGGCCATCGTGGAGGGGGTGGGCAAGTACGCCGCGCCCGCCGCCGTGTACGTCGTGCCGACTTTGCCGCGCACCCGCAGTGGCAAAATCATGCGGCGGCTCCTGCGTGACCTGCTGGAAACCGGACAGGTCAAAGGAGACACCAGCAGCCTGGAAAACCCCGACGCGCTCGATATCGTCAGGCAGCACCTTCAAAACCACTAGAGCCGTTGTGCGAATTGCGTCAGGCCGCCCAAAAAAGGCCCTCCGTTCTTCTGGCAAATACTCTAAACTCCCTTCAAAGCGAGGATAAGAAAAATGGCACACCATCACTTCCACCCCACCGATGACCAGCGCACCATCATCTCCAGCCTCAAGGCGTTCCTGAAAGACAGAGTCGAACCCGGCGCGGCAGAGCGCGACCAGACCAGCGAATTTCCGTTCGACATCGTGCGGGAACTGGGCGAAATGGGCATCATGGGCGCCCAGACTCCCGAGGAGTACGGCGGAAGCGGCCTGGACACCAAAACCTTCGCCATGATCATCGAGGAGGTGGCCGCTGTGGACGGCTCGCTGTGCCTCACTGTGGCGTCCCACAACAGCCTGTGCCAGGGCCACATCCTGATTGGCGGCACCGAAGAGCAGAAGCGAAAGTACCTGCCTGACCTTGCCAGCGCCAAGAAACTGGGCGCCTGGGGCCTGACCGAACCCGGCAGCGGCAGCGACAGCGGCGGCATGCACAGCAACGCCAAGGAGCAGCCCGACGGCAGCTGGATTCTGAACGGCAGTAAGAACTTCATTACTCAGGGCAGTGTTGCCGGAACGTACGTCGTCCTGGCGCGCACCGATCCGGCCCGCGAGGGCAAGAACAAGAATGACGGCATCAGCGCCTTCGTGTTCAACAAAGACGATGTGAAAGGCTTCAGCATTGGCCGTAAAGAAGACAAACTGGGTCTGCGCAGCAGCGACACCGCCCAGCTCATCTTCGAGGACATTCACCTGCCCGCTGACGCCCTGCTGGGTGAACGCGGCAACGCCTTCAAGGACGTCATGAAGGTGCTGGACGGCGGCCGGGTCGGCATTGCCGCCATGGGCCTGGGCCTGGGGCGCGGCGCCTACGAGTACGCCGCCAGGTATACCCTGGAGCGCAAGCAGTTCGGTAAACCCATCGCGTACAACCAGAACATCTCCTTCCGCCTGGCCGACATCGACACGAAACTTGAAGCGGCCCGCCTGCTTATCCAGAAGGCCGCCGCCCTGAAAGACGCCGGCGAGAACTTCACCGTGCCTGTCGCCCGCGCGAAACTGTACGCCACGGTGGTCGGCGTCGAGGCCTGCGACGAGGCCATTCAGATGCTCGGTGGCTACGGGTACATCAAGGAATACCCCGTGGAGCGCATGTGGCGCGACAACCGCCTCACGCGCATCGGCGAAGGCACCGACGAAGTGCAGCGCATGGTCATTTCCCGCGACGTGCTGAAACGCTTCGCGCAGGATTGAGGACAGCCCCACATCAGAAAGGGCAGCTGGAATTTTTAACCAGCTGCCCTCTTCTTTGTCAGAGTGTGCCCTTGGCGAATTCGGCCATCACCCCTGGCGCGGCGGTGTCGAACCCCACCACGTCCAGCATGTCGGTGCGCCCAGGGTCGGCAATGCTGAATTCGGTGGCGGTCAGGCCGACCACGATCAGCTTCGGCGCCGTGCCCATTTTCTGCGCGTACTGATCCAGCGCGACTTTCGGGTGGACATTCCCGGCCCAGGTTTCGTTGTCGGTGTAGACCACGAAGGTGTCCACGTTCAGCTTTTCCTGAGCCGCCCACAGCATCGGCTGGGCGCAGTCGGTCGCGCCGAAGCTGCTGGCCTGCGCCTTGCGCATGGCGCTTTCCAGTGTGTCGCGGGGCGTGACGCCCAGGGCGCGGAAGCGGTCGGCAAAGCCCACGGTGAAGGCTTCGGGTTCGGTGCGCAGCGCCACCAGGCTCATGGCGGCGGCGGCCATGTTGGGCGTCAGTCCGGGCACGCCCGCCACCTCGCCCCAGGTCATGCTGCCCGACACGTCCAGCGCCAGCAGGTGCCGGGTGTTCGCAGGCTGTACGTTTCCGAAAGCCAGGTAGAAGGCTTCTTCCAGTGCGTCCACGACCTGCGGCACGGGCGTCCACTCGCCTTTGCCCTTCACGCCGCGACCCTGCGCGTACACCAGCCGGGCCTTCAGGGCGTCCAGCGGGTGGATGCGGCCACGCTTCAGCGCGGCGGGGTCGGTAATGCGGTCAATCACCATCCGGCGGACTTCCGGGTCGTTCAGCGTCAGCACGCCCACCCGGCCCAGGTTGCCGAGGTTCCGCAGCAGCCAGGTCAGGCCGTTGGTGTCGAGCGCCGCGCGGTACACCTCTGCCCCGCGAACGTGCGTGGGTACGGCTTCCAGCGGCAGGCGGTACTCGCGCATCAGCGCGGCGGCTTCGGCATCATTCTTGGCCTGCATGGCTTTCAGGTGGCCGTCAATCACGCGCAGGGCTGGAGCCTGGGCATCCGTACTCAGCGTTTCGGGCAGCACACCGTCGACCATGAACTTCAGCACGGCGTTGCGGGCCGCGTCATCGGTCTTGGGGTGGGCCTTGCGCAGCGCGTCGGCCTGCGCCCAGCCGTCGCGGGCCTTGTACTTCACGGCCCACAGCGCCAGCTTGTCCACGTCCGCCGTTTCGTACACCTTCGCCACACCCCGGCGGGTCAGGCGGCCCCAGCCCCCCAGCGCGTCGGCAAAAGCCAGGAAGTGCAGCAGCATCGTCCCGGTACGGGCGGCTTCGGGCAGCGCGTCCCAGGCGGCCTTGCGGTCGGCGGCGTCCGGCGCGGTCTTGGCGACCAGGGCCAGCACCAGCAAGGCGGGGTCGGCCTTCGGCGCACGGTTGCCGCGCACCACGTCCAGCGTCACGCGCAGGGCCAGGGCGGCGTCACGCTGCACCAGTTCACGCAGGAATTCGGTGGCCTGCACGGTGTGCTTCTGTTGAGTGGCGTAGAAGGTACCGCCGTCGGTGCCGAGCACCAGAAAGCGCGTCAGGCGGGCCTCGTCGCTGATCTGGTAGACGTAGCCGCCCGCGTTGTTCACGACCTGGCGCACGTCGAGGCGTTCGGTCTGCTTGCGGCCCCCGTTGATCAGGTGGCGCGGGTTGATGGCGTTCAGTAGGTTCTTCATGTTCGGCCCTCCTTTGCGTGGGCGATGAATGACGCCTGGTGTGAATCACTCGGTGCGTCTGGGGCTTCGGACAGGACTTGAACCTGTGACCTGCTGGGCTTCAGCCAGCCGCTCTGCCGTCTGAGCTACCGGAGCGTAAAAGTGGAAAACAGGTGGTATTCAGGTGGGATTTGAACCCACTCCCTTCTGCGTTGGGCAGATATTCAACCAAATAAGCTTCTTTTGTCGGCGCACGCTGGGGCAAGGTGGCAAAGAAGCCAAAGAACTTCTGAATACTCCCGTTTTCCGTGGTGATTCAGGCAGGACTCGAACCTGCGACCCCCTGTTTCGTAGGCAGGTGCTCTATCCAGACTGAGCTACTGAATCATTGGGGAGAGCGTCGGGAACCGAACCCGAACCTTTGCCTCCACAGGGCAGCGTGCAGACCTTTACACCACGCTCTCCATACTTTTTAGTTGCTTCTCAGTTGCTCGCGTGTCTGCATCAGCGCTTTGCCGAGGCTGTTCAGTCCCCATTGATCTGGGTGTTCCCTGGCATCCTGCTCGCTGAAGCCGATGCCCCAGATGCGGTCACTGGGCGACGCTTCGACCAGAATCAAATCTCCAGTGTTCAGCAGGAAATCCCGGAGCTTCTGGTTTCCCCGGAACTTGTGCCACATGGCCTCGAAGGCCAATTGCTCCCGAACCTGCGCCCAGTGAGTTTTGTCGAAGCCCTTCACGCGGCGGCCGAGTTCCTTGCACTCGGCGGGCGTTTTGGCCTGCAAAATGGCCTCGGTGCTCTCCAGGTCGTTAAACTCGCCCGCTTTGCGCCACATGATGTACTGTTCGGCGGTCTGAAACAGTTGGCCGCCCACGACAAATGGGGAAGGGTGAAAATTGGAGAACGGGTGGCAGGCGCGGTAGAAAAACAGATGGTCAGTTGTCTGCGTCATGACTCGCGCCTCCTTGAATCCTGGTTTGGGATGAGAAAAAGATGGTGGAACGGGCGGGACTCGAACCCGCGACCTCTCGATGAGCAATCGGTCACCTTTCGCATTCGGCCCCAGCAGGGCAAGGTGCAGCGGAAGGTCTTTTTAGTGCTCTACCAACTGAGCTACCGTTCCAGACGTGTGAATGAGCGTTGGGGTGGGGACAGGCGGGATTCGAACCCGCAGAGTCTTGCGACGTTTGTTCCAGATAACCTTCCTCGGTCGGCCCAGCGAGGTGATGAACGCAGTGGGCAAGGTATAGAGAAAGGAAAGGCCCGAAAGCCAGACAAATGCGTTGACCAGTTCCGCCACTGTCCCCAATTGAAAGTCTGTGTCCTGATCGCGGGGCGGGAACCCAACCCGCATCTTCTGCGTGACAGGTCACCCTGAATAATCGGCCCATTTGGGCAAGGGGGCACTCAGGGAAAAGGCTTTCGCCTCAGATATTTTGCCGTTAAACTACCCGCGTTCAGGACTGGTGGATGAGGTCAGATTCGAACTGACTCAGCTCTAGGCGTCCGGTTTACAGCCGGGTGCGACTCTCCAGCTTCGCCGCCCATCCATATTTGCCTGTGGTTTGGGTCGTCAGGCACGACCTGTTGGGGTGAGCGTCTGGAATCGAACCAAATTTCGCCGGATAACCCTTACGCTTCGGCCCACCCGGCAGGCGGGCAAGGGTTGGCAAGGGGTCGAAAACGCCCACCATGTTTGCCCCAGGGGGCCTGGTGCTCCGAGTGAGATTTGAACTCACACTGGCACGGTTCTGAACCGTGTTCCTCTACCGGTTGGGATACCGGAGCGTTAAAGGTGGAGCAGGTTCACCGGAATTGCGCCGGGGTCTCTCAGCGGTTGCTGAGCATCTTGCTGACTAGAAGAAACCTGCATGAAAAGCTCTGGGCAAGGGTTCGGGTCACGGGCGGGCCACTTCATGCCGGGAATCGAACCCGGAGCAACTTGCGCTGCTTCCGCCCATTGAGGTTGGCGAAGTAACCGTGACCACTTCGGCCCTGAGCTTTGCTGATGGCGGTTCCAGCGGGACTTGAACCCGCGCCACTTGAGAGACAGTCAAGCGTCTTGACCGCTAGACCATGGAACCGTGAGGCACCGGGCAAGGGGTGAACCTGGCAGGTTCTGTTTCACTGGAAAGGTGAGAAGCCAGATTCTTCGGCCCGGTGGTGATTGCCCTGGCCTTGCGGCCCGCGCTTTCACCTGCCATAGCTTACGGGCCAGGCGGTGGGGGCACATTCGCCGTATGGCGGAGCAGCGCACTAGGCCAAAGGGCGCAGAAACCTGCGCTGCCGTGACAGAAAAGCTGAGGCATTTCTGCCCCAGCTGGCTGGTTGTACCGTGATCCCGCTATTACTCCAGTGTCACCAGGTAATCATACAGATCCGGCCCGCCCGCGTGCGGCTCGACTTCCAGCATGGCGAAGTCCTTTTTGATCTGCTCGGCAAGTTGCTCCAGGTCTTCCTCGGTTTTCTGCGGGCCGCCGAATACGGTCACGATCTCCTGGCCGCTGAAGTGGCGGTTCAGCATGCTCAGCACGGCGTCCTCGGGGGTTCCGCCCGCGTGGACGAGTTCGTCGTCCATCAGGCCGATCACGTCGCCCTCGGCAATGTCCAGCGTGTCCCCGAGTTTGGTGGTGATGTTGGTGGTGCGGCTGGCCCGCGTGATCTCGAAGGTGGTGACGTTCATCGCGCCGCCCGTCATGCCCTCCACCAGTTCGTCGGCGGGCGTGTCCGGCTGGAAGTTGAGGGCTGCGCCGATGCCCTGGCCCATCGTTTTCGTGGGAATGACTACGGCGCGGCCTTCCATCAGTTCCATGGCTTTCTCGGCGGCCATCTGCACGTTCTTGTTGTTGGGCAGAATGATGACCTTCTCGGCGCTGACGCTTTTCACGGCGTCCACGATGTCCTGCACGCTGGGGTTGGCAGTCTGCCCCCCGGAAACGATGCGTGCGCCCAGGCTGCGGAACAGTTTCACCAGACCGTACCCGTTGGCCACCGCGACCAGGCCGGACGGGGGAATTTCCTCCTCGGCGCGGGCGGCGGCCCCGGCCATGCCCAGAATCTCGGTGTGCTGCTCGGCCATGTCCTCGACCTTGGTCTTGATCATCTTGCCGTAACGGCCCACCGTGGCCAGCAGTTGGTCAGGTTCGTTGGTGTGGATGTGGCCCTTCACGTACCCCTCCGCGCCCACGACCAGCAGGCTGTCCCCAAAGGGGCTGACCAGTTCGCGGATTTCCTCGACGGGCTTGGTGGCGTCCGACATCAGGAACTCGGTGCAGAAACCGAATTCCTCGTTCTCGAACTGCTGCTGCGCGTACTCCGTGACTTCCGGGGCGGGCGGGAGCTTGTCGCCGCGCAGGCTGCCCAGCATGCCCTGAACGAGGTACAGGTAACCCTGACCGCCGCTGTCGATCACGCCCGCCTGCTTCAGCGCGGGGAGCATGTCGGGCGTCCTGTCCAGCAACTCCTGCCCCTTGATGGCAGCGTTTTCCAGCACCTGATCGGGCGTGTCACCTTTCTGCGCGCCCTCGGCGATGCCGCGTGCTACGGTCAGGATGGTGCCTTCAACAGGTTTCATCACGGCTCCATAACCGCTTTTCTGCGCGGCCTGGAACGCCTTCCCGAGTGTTTTGGCGTCCAGTTCCTTGCTGTCGCGGATGGCCTCGGAGAAGCCTTTCAGAAGCTGTGACAGGATCACGCCACTGTTCCCGCGTGCGCCCAGCAGCGCCCCGTAACTGATGGCCTTCGCCACTGCCGCCATGCTGTTCTGGTCGGCGGTGTCCAGCTCGCGCCGTACCGACTGCATGGTCAGGTGCATATTCGTGCCGGTGTCACCGTCCGGCACCGGGTAGACGTTCAGGGCGTTCACCTGCTCGCGGTACACGCCCAGCCAGTCCGTCGCATACCGCAGCGCCTGCGCCAGCTCCGCCGCCGAAATGGTCTTCTTCGGATCACTTTTCTGCACGTCAGACACGCTGCACCCCCACGGCATGCACCCGCACCGCACTCAGGTCGATGGCCGCCTGCGTCTTGCAGACGTGCTCCACGCGCTCGGCAATGTTGCGGGCCACCGTGGGAATGCTGACGCCGTAAGCCGCCACGATGAACACGTCCGCCGTGAACTTCCCGCCTTCCTTGCCGATCAGCACGCCGTCGGACGCGTTGGCGCGGCCCAGCACGCGCGAAAGGCCTTCCTTCAGGTTCGCGGGGGCCATGCCCACCACGCCGGGAATCTCGTGGGCCGTCAGGCCGATCAAGGAGGCCAGGGCCGCCTCTGTAATCTGAATAGAACCACTCACAGTAAAAGTGAGTATACAGGGCAGTGGGAGAAGGCTGAATTCGGTTCAAGGATGTTCTGTTCCTGATATCCACTGCGCCTCAGCTTCTGTGCGGAACGGCAAAGGGCGCCAGGGTGGGGTCGCGCCGACGACCCGAGGCGGCGGTCGCACGCTGCTTTGCCGGCAGAGTTGACCTGCAACACCGAACAGGTCGGCATCGACTACATTGCCTCACGGTTACCTTCAGAGTAGTCCGGCGACAGGCCCGTTCGAGCAGGCCCTTTGACGTATTGACTCCTGAAACGTTTGGAAGCACCATACTGTCTTGTGAATAAGATAGTTTCAATAATGAAAGTATTTGGAGGTGAGAAGCGATGTCCCACGATTTAGGCGGGCTCTCCGATATCCCCGCCGAGAACCGCGAGGCGGCGCTGCAACTGGGCCACGCCCTCAAGTGCCTGCACAAGCACATCAGCAGCAAGGTGATGCGCGGCATGCAGGCGGAACTCATCGAACTCGACCTGTCGTTCTCGCAGATGACCGCCCTGCACGTGCTGCGGGCGCGGGGCAGCGTGACCGTCACGCAGCTTTCGGAGCGCACGCGCCTGAGCCTGCCCGCCGCCAGCCACCTGGTCGAGCGCCTGGTGCAGCGCGGCCTGGCGCAGCGTGAGGAAAACCCCGAAAATCGCCGCGAGAAGGTCGTGCAACTCACGCAGGCGGGCCTGGGTGCCCTGAGCGGCATGGACAGCGGTTTCGTGCGGGCCTACGTGGAAACCTTCGCCACCCTGCCACCCGAGCTGATTCGCGCCACCACCCAGAACATGGAGCTGCTGCTCAGCGCCCTTGACCTCGCCGATGCCCCTTGCCTTCCCGAGCCCTCCCTGAAAAACCCCGAGGAAACCCCATGACCACCCCCACCCACGCGCCCCCAGAAGGGCATATCGACTACTCCAAGACGCTGGATCACCGCACCAAGATGATCATCCTGTTCGGGGTGCTGCTGGGCCTGTTCCTCTCGGCCCTCGACCAGACCATCGTGGGCACCGCCATGCCGCGCATCATTGCCGAGTTGAAGGGCCTGAACCTGTACTCCTGGGTCACCACCGCCTACCTGCTGGCGAACACCGCGCTGGTGCCCATCTACGGCAAACTCTCCGACCTGTACGGTCGCAAACCCATTCTGATGTTCGGCATCGTGGTGTTCCTGATCGGGTCGGCGCTGTGCGGCATGTCCGGCGAAGCCTTCCTGGGCAACCTTTTCGGTGGCCCGATGATGCAGCTCGTGGTGTTCCGGGGGCTGCAGGGCGCGGGCGGTGCGGCGCTGGGCTCGGTGGCCTTCGCTATCATCGCCGACCTGTTCGAGCCGGCTGATCGGCCCAAGTACCAGGGCCTCTTCGGCGCGGTGTTCGGCCTCAGCAGCGTCATCGGCCCGCTGGCCGGCGGCTGGCTGACCGACCACGTCTCGTGGCGCTGGGTGTTCTACGTGAACCTGCCGCTGGGCATCGTGGCCCTGCTGTTCCTGTGGTTCAAGATGCCGCGTCTTGCCAGCGGCCTGAAAGCCAGCATCGACTGGGTGGGGGCCTTCCTGATCCTGGTGTTCGCGGTGCCGCTGCTGCTGGCGCTGACCTGGGGCGCGGACGGCAACTACGCCTGGGGCAGTCCCACCATCCTGGGAATGTTCGCCCTGAGTGCCGCGGCCCTGCTGGCCTTCCTGTTCGTGGAGAGCCGCCACCCCAGTCCCATCATTCCCCTCAAGCTGTTCCAGAACCCGACCTTCGCCTGGGGCAGCCTGGCCCGCTTCATGTTCGGCGCGGCGTTCATGGGCGCGGTGCTGTTCCTGAGCCTGTACCTGGTGCAGGTACAGGGCGTCAGCGCCACCAAAGCCGGCACCGCCACCATTCCGCTGACCTTCGGCCTGATCGCGGGGGCCATCGGCAGCGGGCAGATCGCCAGCCGCATGGGCAGGTACAAGCCCCTGATGCTGATTGGCCTCATGGCCATGATGCTGGGCTTCTGGTGGCTCTCGACCCTGAACGCCGACACCAGCTACAGCAGCGTGATTGTGCGCATGATCCTGCTGGGCCTGGGCATCGGCCCGGCCATGCCGCTCTACACCACCGCCCTGCAGCTCTCGGTCAAGCCCTGGGAAATCGGCGTGGCCACCAGCAGCGGGCAGTTCTTCCAGCAGATGGGCAGCACCATCGGCGTGGCTGTGTTCGGCGCGGTGCTCACCAGCGGCCTGACCGCCAACCTGGGGAAAGCCTTTACCGAGCAGGCCAGCGCCAACACCGGCACCGTGGCCACCACCCTGAAAAGCATCGGGGACAAGATAGTCAGCGGCGAAGGCACTGGCGGCGGTACCGTCGACCGCAACGCCACGCCTGAGAGCAGCGAGCAGATCAGAACCCGCTTTACCGCGCTGCGTCAGAACATGACCAGAGCCATCCAGACCGGGGACAGGGCCGCCGTGAACGCGGTTGCCAGCGACAAGTTCGTGCAGTCGCTGCCCGCCGACGTGCAAAAACAGTTCACGGGCATTCCGGCAGGGGGCGTATCGGCCGCCGTCAAGAGCGGATTCGCGCAGACCTATGCCGCTATTGAAAGCGCCGTGAACAGCGGTGACATCAACCGCGTCAAGGCCGTGGCCGCCAACCCGCAACTGCCCGCCCAACTGCGCGCGAGCCTGAGCAGCATTCCGGCGCCGGCCCTGGCCAGCCCACAGGGCCGCGCCCAGATTCTGGCGGGCATCAAGCAGGGTCTGGATGCCGGCGCAGCGCAGGCCGCCGCCAGCACCGAGCAACAGGCGCTCGATCAGGCCCTGAAAGGCATCGACGACGGCGAGAAGATCTCGCTGGCCAGTACCCGCGCCGCCAAAGTCGCCTTCGCGGACACGGTGGCCCACATCTACCTGTACTGCATCGGCGTGGCCTTCCTGGCGCTGCTCGCCACGCTGATGATGCCCAACCTCAGCATGCCCAAACGCCAGAAGGGCGAGCAGGTGGCCCCGGCGCACGTGGAGATCTGAGGTTCTGGAAGGAAGGTGCCGCTGAGGGCCTTCCTCCTTATTGAGAGAAGACTGAACTGCACACAGCAATTGTGAACAGAGGGTCATCCGGACGAACTGGTCGGATGACCCTCTGTTGCGCCACCTTTGACAAAAAGGGTGTTCAGCGCCCGTTTCTCTACTTCTCATCCCGCCGACTGGAACGGCTTGAAAAGCTGCGTATGACTGACTTGTTACAAGCATCCCGTTTGTTGCGTGCTGCCCTGGAAAAACACCAGGGGGCTCACTTTCCGTCTGGGGCGCTTTTTGTTCCTACTCCCCCCAGTTCAGGATGACCTTGCCGCTCTGGCCGCTGAGCATGGCGTCGAAGCCTTTCTGGTAATCCTGAATGGGATAGTGGTGCGTGATGATGGGAGTCAGGTCGAGGCCGGACTGGATCAGGGCAGCCATCTTGTACCAGGTTTCGAACATCTCGCGGCCGTAGATACCCTTGATGGTCAGCATCTTGAAAATCACGTCGTTCCAGTCGATGCTCACGTCGCCGCTGGGAATGCCCAGCAGGGCAATTTTGCCGCCGTTGTTCATCACCCGTACCATCTGCGCGAAGGCGGGCCCCGAGCCGCTCATTTCCAGGCCCACGTCGAAGCCCTCGTGCATGTCCAGTTCGTCTTTCGCCACTGTCCACAGGTCTTCCTGGGCGACGTTGACGGCACGGGTCACGCCCACCCTGCGGGCCAGGTCGAGGCGGTACTCGTTCACGTCGGTAATCACCACGTTGCGCGCCCCGACATGCCTGGCGACGGCGGCGGCCATCACCCCGATTGGGCCGGCCCCGGTGATCAGCACGTCCTCGCCCACCAGGTCGAAACTCAGGGCGGTGTGCACGGCGTTGCCGAAGGGGTCGAAAATGGCGGCGATATCGTCGGGAATGTCGTCCGGGAGTTTGAAGGCATTGAAGGCCGGCAGCACCAGGTACTCGGCGAAGCTGCCCTGGCGGTTCACGCCGATGCCCTGCGTGTTGCGGCACAGGTGGCGGCGTCCGGCGCGGCAGTTGCGGCAGTGCCCGCAGGTGACGTGGCCCTCGCCGCTGACCCGGTCGCCCACCTGGAAGCCGCCCACCTCGGAACCCATGCCGACGACCACGCCCACGTACTCGTGACCGACGATCATGGGCACGGGAATGGTTTTCTGCGCCCACTCGTCCCACTTGTAGATGTGAACATCGGTGCCACAGATGCTGGACTTGCGAATTTTAATCAGCAGGTCGTTCGGGCCCACGCTGGGCAGCGGCGCCTCGACCGGCCAGATGCCGACTTCGGACTTCAGCTTGGAAAGCGCCTGCATGTGGGTGGGAAGGGTCAAGTCAGGCAGGGGAGAACTGGGGGCAGTGGAACTCGTCATGTCCTGAGTGTTCCACTTTCCTGGCGTCTGTGCGAGCCGTCCAGCCGGGGCGGACTCCGCACCTCAAAGGCGTCCCTCTTTGGGGTGACGTTCCTCCTCACGCCGGGCCTTTAGAATTTGGTCAGTTTATGGATGTTCTCAAGGCGTTCGCGCAGCACATTGGCATAGCCGATCCTTTCGGGTCAGGTTTCCTCAGCGTCATCATCACGTTCCTGGTTGCTCTGGCCTTCACCTGGTTCTTCATGCCGCGCCTGCGCGAATTCGCCGTGCAGGCGGGCTGGGCCGATATGCCGAACGCCCGCCGACTCAATAAGGAACCCCTCCCCAACGCCGGGGGGCTGGGCATCTTCGTGGGGTTCGTGGTCAGCATCATGGTGGCCTGGGCGATCCGGCCTATTCACGTGGAGCTGGTCAATATTCAGGTGCTCGCCATCATGCTGGGCGCGGCCATCATGGTCTTGACCGGGTTCATTGACGACCAGTTCAACCTCTCACCCCTGACGCGCCTGCTGGTGCAATTGCTGGTGTCGATTCTGCTGATCGTCAACGGCCTGAAAATCGACTTCAACGCCATTCCCTTCCTGCCGGTGGTGCCGGACGTGCTCGCCAATCCCCTGAGCACCCTCCTGACCATCCTGTGGATCGTGGGCCTCACCAACGCCGTGAACCTGATGGACGGCGTGGACGGCGTGGTCGGCGGCGTGGGGTTCGTGGTCAGCATGGTGCTGCTGGCCACGGCGGCCCAGTTCACGGACCGGGCCGCCGCCGTGGTCGTCCTGGCGGGCCTGGCGGGCGCGTGCATGGGCTATCTGCGTTACAACTTCAACCCCAGCCGCATCATCATGGGCGACGCGGGCGCGTACCTGATCGGGTTCACGCTGGCCGCCGTGAGCCTGCTGGGCACCCTGAAAGTCAGCGCCGGGGCCAGCCTGATCGTTCCGCTGATCGTGCTGGCGCTGCCGGTGCTGGACACCACCCAGGTGGTCATCGGGCGACTGGCACGCGGCATTCGCAACCCGCTGGGCCACCCCGACAAGACGCATATTCACCACCGCGTGCTGGCCCGCACCGCCTCGGCGCGGCGCACCGCCGTGATCCTGTGGCTGGTCGCGCTGGCCTGCGGCGCGCTGGGAATGCTGCTTCAGGGCGTGCAGCTGGCGACCATCCTCTGCACCGTGCTGGTGGTGGTCGCCTGCCTGTGGTTCGTGGCGCACCGCCGCGTGCGCGCGCACAGCCGTGAAACAAACAGCCGCGAAACAGCCGCGAACCCGAAGTGAACGCTGAACTCCTGACCTCCCAGACCCTTCAAGGAACCCACCATGACTGAACGCACGATTGTCCTGGCTTTCGGCACCCGACCCGAAGCCACCAAAATGGCCCCCGTCTACCGCGCCCTTGAGCGTCACCCCGGCCTCAGGCCGCTGATTCTCTCGACCGGGCAGCAGCGCCAGATGCTCGATGGCGCCCTGAACGTCTTTGGCCTCACACCCGATCAGGACCTGAACGTCATGACCGAGCGGCAGACGCTGGCCGACCTGACCGCCCGCATCGTCCCGACTTCCGGCAAACTGCTGCGCGAAATGCGCGCCGACATGGTGCTGGTACACGGGGACACCAGCACGTCCTTCTGCGTGGCCCTGTCGGCCTTTTACGAGGGCATCCCGGTCGGGCACGTGGAAGCGGGCCTGCGCTCGGGCAGCCTCCGCGAACCCTTCCCGGAAGAAGCCAACCGCCGCCTGACCGGGGTGCTGTCCAGCCTGGATTTCGCGCCCACGACCGGCAGCAAGGCCAACCTGCTGCGCGAAGGCAAAAGCGCCGAGCACATCGTCGTGACCGGGCAGACCGCCGTGGACGCCGTGCGCGAGGTCGCCGGGCGGGTGCCGCTGCGCCCCGCGTGGCAGCAGCAACTGGAGGCTGGGCGCAAGCTCGTGACCGTGACCATGCACCGCCGCGAGAACCAGCCCATGATGCGCGAGATGGCCCAGGCGCTCGGGCGGGTCGCCGCGAAATTTCCCGACCATCACTTCATTTACCCCGTTCATCTTTCCCCCGCTGTGCAGGAAGCCGTGAAACCCGTGCTGGGCGAAGTACCCAACTTCGAACTGATTGATCCTCTCGACTACAGCGAGATGGCCCCGCTGATGGCCGCCTCGGTGCTGCTGGCCACCGACTCCGGGGGCTTACAGGAAGAAGGCGCGGCCCTGAACGTCCCCGTGGCCGTGCTGCGCAACGTCACCGAACGCCCCGAGGGGGTGGAAGCCGGCGTGCTGAAACTGGCTGGCAACGACCCCGCCGGACTGGAACAGGTGCTGACCGACCTGCTGGGCAGCGAGAGTACCCTCAAGGCCATGCGCGAAGCCCACAACCCTTACGGCGACGGGAATGCTTCTGGCCGCATCGCCCAGGCCATCGCCTGGTACTTCGGCCAGGGCGCGCGCCCCGCCGATTGGACGCTTTAAAGCCGCCCGTGCCAGTTGCGGGCCATGTCTAAAAATTCGAACGTGTAGAGGCCAGCCACATTGCTGCTTGACCCCCTGGGCCTCGCGCCGGCGCCTGTCACGAGCCGCGCTTGCATGGCTTATGCTGGGCGTCACCTTGACCCACGCGACCTCTCCTGAATTCACGGTGGTGCTGAACGCCCAGGCGGGGCGCGGGCTGGCGGCGCGCAAATGGCCGCAACTGCAAGCGGAACTGCGCAGGCGCGGCTTGCCCTTCACGCTGCTGGCCACCGCGACGCCCGAGGAAGCGCGCGCGCGGGTGCTGGCCCTGCCGCCCCACGCGCCCATCATGACGGTGGGAGGAGAAGGTACCGTGTCCGCCATTTTGCCCGCGCTGGTGGGCACCGGGCGGCCCCTGGCGATCATTCCGCTGGGCAGTGGAAACGATTTCGCGGGGATGCTGGGCCTGCGGGCCGGGGATTTCGGCGAGGCGCTGAACCGGCTGGCCTACGCCCCGCGCGCCGTGGACGTGCTCGAAGTGCAGTGGCTGGCCGGAGGCGGCGCGGAGCAGCGGCGTTACCTGCTCAACGGCCTGGGCATGGGGTTCGACGCGCAGGTGAACCAGGCCATGAAGGACACCCCGGCCCGCTGGCCCGGCCTGGCCCGCTACGCCTGGGGGGCCTTTGCCACCGTGCGGCACCTGCACCTGTCCAGCGTGAGCGTGGAGTTGGACGGCCAACCCTGGTACGCCGGCCCCAGTGCGCTGTGCGCGGTGATGAACGGCACGCGTTACGGCGGGGGTTTTCGTATCAGTCCCCATTCGGACGTTCGTGACGGGCTGCTGAACGTGGTGGCCAGCGGCCCGATCGGCCGCCTGGAACTGCTGAAGCTGATGGCGCAGGTGCTGGCGGCCAGGCATATTGGCCAGCCGGGCGTTCACGCGGCGCAGGGACGGCAGGTGAGCGTGCGCTGGAGCGAACCCATCGCCCTGCACGTGGACGGCGAGGACGCCGGGAAGGTCACCGCGCTGAGCGTGAAGGTGCATCCGAATGCGGTGCAGCTCCTGAACGCCTGAGCACCCGCCCGCTGGAGCAGTTTTCCGAATTCCGTTCTGCGGAGAACCCCAGTCCGCATCACTCCATTCTTCGTCCTGCTCGTTTCCATTCACTCGCTCTCTGCGAGCTGTGCCAGTCCGCTCGGCCAGAACGCACTTTGTTCTTTTGTCGAATGCCCTAGACTGCGCGGCGATGTGGCGTGACGTGCTGGAACAGGTCAGTGAACTGGGGAACCTCGTCCCGCGCTTCACCGCGCCGCGCTGTCTGCTGGTGCGCCAGGCGGTGGGCGGCTGCGACGCCTGCCAGGTCGCCTGCCCGCACGAGGCCATTCGGCTGGGCGAGCACCTCGGCGTGGGCATCACCATCGACCCGCAAAAATGCACCGGGTGTGGGCTGTGCGTGCAGAGCTGCCCCACCGGGGCGCTGGAATACGACCTGACCGGGCCACTGGAAGCCCTCCAGGCCCAGAAAGACGGGGGAGAGGCGGTGCTGTGCTGCTCGCAGAGCGGAGCGCCGGCCCCCAGCCTGCCGTGCCTGGGCCGCGTCACCCCGGGTGTCGTGAGTGCGGCGGGGGCCTGGAACCTGCCCATCACGCTGCTGCACGGGGACTGCGCGGCGTGTCCGGTCGGCGCAGGTGACGTGCCGGAGCGCTTGCAGGAGGTTATCCAGCAAACGCAGCAGCTGCGGGCCGCCACCGGACGCCCCGCGCAGGTCACCCTCCGGCGCAGCACCGACATCGACCGGGGCCGCAGCGTGGGCGTGTCGCGCCGGGGGGCCTTCGCGGCCCTGCTGCGGGCCGGGCAAAAGCAGGTGATCCGGCAGCTTCCCGAGCGCCCCCTGCCCTTCGTGGACTGGTCGGTGCCGGCCGAGCGCCTGCCTGCCGAGTGGCGCTGGCGGGCCAGGACGCTGCGCCCCACGCCCGCGCCGGACACCCCCATTCACTGGCCGGCTCCGCTGATCGGAGAAGGGTGCATCGACTGCCCGGTGTGCGCCAACGTGTGCCCCACCGAGGCCATTACCCGCGACCTGCAGCCCGACGGAGGCGTGCAGTTACACCTGAACCTTAGCGCTTGCACCGGCTGTATGGCCTGCCAGCGCTCGTGCCCGCCGCAGGTCATTCACCGGCAGGAGCAGTGGTTTTACGCGGCGCTGGAAACGACCGTCCTGCTGCGTGAAAGCGGCAGCGTAATGTGAAGGGTGGGCAGGAAAGAGGCTAGACGCTGCAACCGGAAGAAGAAGCATCCCGAATGTGCCGGAAGTCCCTCAATTCTTTTCCAGACAGATCATGAAACGAACAGGACGTTTCGCAATTGGTCATGAGCAGCCCGTTTGCTTCCAGAAGAACATCAGAGGACTCATGCTCCGTCCGGGACGCTGGCTGTTCCTGTTCCCTCTGCTTTCCAGCTTTGCAAGTCCACTCGACCCCTCCAATTGATTTCATCACGGAGGAGCCGGAGTTCTGATTACTTCGCCCGCGTCTGAAAGACCATCACCTCACTCGTAGTCTCCAGTGGCCCGCCCTGAAAACTGCCGGTGACGCGCGGCGACTCGAAGCCGGCGCAGCGCAAGAGCCACTCCACCTCGAAGCGGTTGAAGTACCGCTGCGTCAGCGTGAAATGCCGGCGGCTCAACGCCCCCGCCGTATCCACCGTGTCCACGAAGTACTCGGTGGTGATCAGTTGCTTGACCTTGTCGTGGCGCTGCACCACGAACACGTCCGTGCGCCCGCCGTCCGGGGCGTGGAAGGTCTCGCCTTCGTGGCGCAGGGTGTTCATCTTTCCGAAATGCGGCACGTACAGGTCGAACACGAATGGCCCGCCCGGCTCCAGGTGCGCCCGGATGTTCTGCAGGGCGTCCAGTTGATCGTTCAGCGAGTAAAGGTGCATCAGGGCATTGAACGGTGCGAGGATCAGGTCGAAGTGCCCCCCGTGCCGGTAGCTGCGCACGTCTCCCTGCACGAAATTCAGCTTCAGTCCGTCCCGCGCCGCGCGGGCCTGTCCCTTCTCGATCATGCGGGCGCTGGGTTCCAGCCCCGTGACGTTCAGCCCCCGCCGCGCCAGGAAGGCCGTGACCCGCCCGGTGCCGGCCCCGACCTCCAGAATGCGGCCGCCCACGCGCTCGGCCACACCCGCGTAGAAGTGCAGGTCATCGCGGTACACGTCGTACTGATGGTCGTACAGGTCGGCCAGATCGTCGTAATTCACCGGAACATCGTAATACCAACTCCGATTGAACCCTTTTGTCGACGATTCACTCCGGGGGAAGCGGGAAGGAGAAATGAGGCCTTCAGTCCAGCGGACGCTCGAAGCGCCGGATGAACGCTTCGCGGGCCAGGATGCTCAGCCGCGGCCTCTGGGCACCACGCTGGCTGCCGTAAGCGCGGCGCAGCACGTTGGCCCAGCCGCGCAGCCGCCTGGCATCGGCGGCGGGCAGGTCGTGCGTCTCGTATCCGCCCAGCGCCATCAGAGGAGACAGCGCCGACAGGCAGAACACGTACTGCACGTCCCGCCACTCGGGGCGCACCTGCAACTCGTGCGCCAGCACCCCGAAATCGTGAATGCCGCGCAGCAGGCCCCGGCGCGGCCCCAGGTCGACCAGCAGGGGGTTGTTCACGTGGAATTCGATGGCTTTCGCGCCGAAGGGCACCGCCGAGCCGTCGTTCAGGCGAATGCCGCGCAGCGGAAACGCCACCTCCCCGATCCTGAAGAGGTTGTCCACCCGTCCGCCCAGGGGCCGGTTGCCGCCCAGCCGGTCGAACAGCCGGTCGAAGGCCATGAAGGCGCGTCTTTTCAGGGCGGCCCAGTCCTGCGGCTGCGCGCCGTCCAGCGCGGCGAGGGTGCGGGTCACGTAGCCGCGCTTTTTCAGGTCGCTCAGGAAATCCGGCAGCAACTCGACAGTTCTTGCAGCTCCAGGCCCGGCGTCGTGCAGGACAATCACCGCGCCGGGCTGGAGCAAGCGGTTGAGGCGCCCCCTGACAGCCTCAGCCGGGTAACGGCGGTGCCAGTCGTGCGCCTCAATGCTCCAGTGCGCCCCCGTCACCCCGGCGCGGCGTTGCCCCAGCAGGGTCGCCAGCGTGTAAGCCCCGTGCGCCGGGCGGTGCAGCGTCACGGATTGCCCGGTGACGGCCTGCACGCGCTTTTTGGCACGGATGGGGTCAAGGTAAGCCCCCCAGGGGGTGCGCGTCCAGGCGTGGCGGTGAACTTCCGCGTGCGCTTCCACCTGGTGGCCCTCGGCCAGCATGCGCCCGATCAGTTCGCGGTGCGCCTCGGCCCGCTCCGGTACGACGAAGAAGGTGGCGCTGGCCCGCGCTTCCTGCAGGGCGTCCAGAATGGCGGACGTGACGAGCGGATCGGGGCCGTCGTCAAAGGTCAGCGCCACCTCGCGCCGCCGCATACGGCCCTCGCGGATCAGGCCCCAGTGGCCCACCTGCACCGCCAGATACGGCCCCACGATGTAAACGCCGTAAATTCCCAGCCCGAGCAGACCCGCCCACCCGCGCCGCTTCACGCCCTGCTCTCCAGTTTCTTCAGGATGGCGGACGCCACCCGCTCGGCGGCGTCCACCCGGCCCAGCGCCAGGGCAGCCCGGCTCAACTCGGCGTGGTCGTCGGCATTCAGGGCACGCCGGACGGCCCGGCGCAGGTCGCGCAGGTTACGCACGTAAAGGCCCGCGCCGTGCCGCGCCAGGAAGTCCGCGTTGTGTTCCTCCTGGCCCGGAATGGGGTCAAAGACGACCATCGGCACCCCCAGGGCCGTGGCCTCCGCCACCGTGAGGCCCCCCGCCTTCCCGACCACGAGGTCGGACGCCGCCAGCAACTCCGGGAAGTCCGGCGTGAAGTCCAGGTGGTGCAGCGTCGCGCCGCCCAGTTGCTCTATACCTGCGCCCGCCTGCGACCCCGGTACGACCACCTGCACGCGCTGCCCCAGGTTTCCCAGTTCGCGCAGTACCACTCGCAATGAACGGTAGACGCCCGTGCCACCCGCCGAAAGCAGAATCAGGGGCACTTCCGGTTTCAATCCATGCTTGTCCCGCAACGCCGCCTGATCTGCCTGCTGTAATTCGCGGAAAACAGGGGAGATGGGAATGCCCGTGACCACTACCCGCTCTGCTGGAATGCCGCGCTTCAGCATCTGCTCGCGCGTTTCCTCGGCGGCGACCAGCAGCAGGTCGGCCTCGCGCCGCGCCCAGTGCAGGTGAACGCGGTAATCCGTGACCACCAGCGCGTTCAGGAACTTCAGCTTGTTCACCTCGCGGATGCGCCCGGCCACGGCGGTCGGGGCCCAGAAGCTACTGACCACCACGTCCGGCCTGAACGTCAGCAGTTCCGGCTCGAAGCGCCGCTGCCCCTGCCGGAACATGAACTCCACCGCGTGATTCCACACCTGCCCCCGATCCGTGGAGTTGTAAAAGGCCCGGTACAGCCACGGCGCGTACTTCAACTCGAAGGTGTACAGATCCACCCCCATGCCGCGCTCCAGGGCGTTCATGTAATCCAGCGCCTCCAGTTGCTGATCCTCGATGGGCACACCCTTTGCCTTGAGGGCCAGCGCCACCGCCCGCTGCGCCTGATGGTGCCCCGACCCGATCGCCGCCGAGAAGAACATGGTGCGCAGCGGTTTCACTCTGCCCCCCGCAAGGGCAAGCAGGAGGCCAGAGGCGGGAATACCGGCCCCCGGCCCCCGTTCCTCCCACGACCCACGATGCACGATGCCCACTCCCCACTTCCCACTGACCGCGCACCGCGCACCGCGCACCGCCTCGCCCTTCACGCTCGCCTCAGCAGCCACAGGCCTGCCACGCCGAACACGATATTCGCCAGCCACACGCCCACTTCCGGCAGGGCGGGCAGGGCACTGGCGACGGTCAGGCCCACGCTGAACAGCAGGTAGTACGCCACCGCGATGATCAGCGCGATGCCCAGGCTGACGCCCAGCGTGCGCCCGAACCGCAGCGCGAACGGCAGGGCCGCCAGCACCAGCACCAGGTTGGCGAACGGCAGCGCCAACTTGCGGTTCAGGTTCAGCCGCGCCGCCTGACGGTCTGCTTCTTTGACACCCGGCGCCGTCAGTTTCGTGATCAGTTGCGGCCAGCCCTCGGCGTCCGCGCCGATGGCGTCGGCATACTGGGCGAGCGTTTCCTTGCGTGAGAGGCCGGTGTCGAGATTCAGCGCGTCGGTGGTGTTCGCTGGCACGATCACGTTGGGAAAAGTACTCTGCACCGCTTCACGAAAAGCGGCCACATCGGTCTCGGGAATGGTCGAGAGTTGCCCCGCCGCGTCGTAGTTCACGGTGTAGGCGCGGTAACCCGTCAGGCTCAGGCGGTTGTCCCTGAAGGTGCCGGCGTCGGCAAAAATCACGGTGCCGCGCCTGGGGGCATCGGCCTGCCACTTCTCCACACGCACGCCCCGCATCTGCCCCGTTTTGGCGTCGTAGCCCTGCAGGTACAGCGTCAGATTGTTCCCCAGATCGACAGTTTTTCCGCTCAGGGTCGACAATCCCGCCCCGGTCAGCACGTCCCAGTACAGGCCGCGCGTCTCCACGTTGGCTTTTGGGGCGATCCACAGGCTCAGGAACGCCGACAGCGCCGTCAGCAGCCCCCCCAGGAGCAGCGCCGGACGTGCCACGCGCCCCAGGCTCACGCCGCCCGACTGCACCGCCACCAGCTCACGCTCGGTGCTCATGCGGCCAAACGCCACCACCGTCATCAGCACCACCGCCATCGGGAACACCTTTACCAGCGTGTCCGGTACCTGAAACGCGATCCAGCGCCCGATCAATCCCAGCGGCACCCCCGCCAGCCACTGGCTGGAAATAAAGAAGTACCCGAAACTGAGGATCGCCGTGAAAAGCAGGGTTCCCGCCAGCAGCGGCGGCAGCAACTCGGCGGTGACGTAGCGCGAAAGGCGGGTCATGAGACGCCTGTGGAGCGGCTTGTGGCCCGTGACTTACTGCCTGTGGAAGTACCGATCTCCACAAGCCCCAAGCCACGGGCGACAAGCCAATTCACCCCTTCGCCACCGCGAACAGAATCGTGGCTTCGGCGGCGACCACGCCGTCCACCTCGGCGCGGCACACGGTTTTTCCGAGGCCCCGGCGCAGGAATTCCAGTTTGGCGTGCAGGTGCAACTGGTCGCCGGGAATGACCTTGCGTTTGAAACGTGCGCCTTCAATGCCTGCCAGGTAACCGATATGGCCGGGCTGCATTTCCTCACGCATGCAGAACATGCTGGCCTGCGCCAGCGCCTCGGTGATCAGCACCCCGGGCATCACGGGTTCTGCTGGGAAGTGACCCACAAAAAAAGGCTCGTTGATGGTCACGTTCTTGATGGCGTGCACTTCACCGTTCGCCGCACTGAGCACCCGGTCGACCAGAATGAAGGGGTAACGGTGCGGCAGCATTTTCAGTACGTCCTGAATCAGGATGGGTTCCATGGTTGACCTCGACTGGGGGTGTGGAGAAAAGGGTGTGGCTTACGAGCAAGACGGGTGGATGGTGGGTTTTTCAGTCACCAGAACTCAGTGCTAGCCCGGTGACCGCTTTTTCCGGCAGCTCTCAGCGGCGGATATACATGTCGCTGGACACCAGGCTGTCCCCCAGTTCGCCCACCATGTCCAGTGCCATGCCGGTGCCGATGGCGACGGCTTCCACGGCGTTCTCGGCCACGGCCACGGGAATGCCGGTGGTCTGGCGCAGCAGCTCATCGAAGTTTTTCAGCAGGCTGCCGCCCCCGGTCATGATGATGCCCCGGTCCATAATGTCGCTCACCAGTTCCGGTGGGGTCATTTCCAGCACGCGGCGGGTGGCCTCCACGATCTTGGTGAGCGGATCGGACAGCGCCTCGATCACGTCGATGGTATCCACCGCGATGGTTTTCGGCAGGCCGTCGGTCAGGTCGCGCCCGCGTACTTCGGCGGCCACGCTCTCGGATTCGTCATGAATCATGGCAGCGCCCACATGAATCTTGATTTCCTCGGCGGTGCGCTCGCCGATCAGCACGTTGTGCCGCCTGCGCAGGTAACGCATGATGCTCTCGTCGAACTCGTCCCCGGCAACGCGCATGGACTCGCTCACGACGATGCCGCCCATGCTGATCACGGCAATGTCGGTGCTGCCCCCACCAATATCCACGATCATGCTGCCGATCGGATCCGTGATCTTCAGGCCCGCGCCCAGCGCCGCCGCCAGCGGTTCCTCGATCAGGTAGGCGCGGCGGGCGTTGTTCTGCATGGCGGCGTTGATAACCGCGCGCTTCTCGACATCGCTGATGTTGCTGGGCACCCCGATCATCATCTTCACGCCGCCGCGCAGGCCCAGAAAGCCCCCACCGCCGATGTTGGCTTTCTGAAGGAACATGCCGATCATCTTCTCGGTCAGCACCTTGTCGGAAATCACGCCGTCGCGAACTGGCCGCACCGCCACGATGCCCTCGGGGGTGCGGCCGATCATGCGGTAAGCGTCGTCGCCCACCGCCCTCACCTGCCGCGAGTCGCGGTTCATGGCGATCACGCTCGGCTCTTTCAGAATCAGGCCCCTGTTCTTGGTATAGATCAGAAACGTGGCGGTTCCCAGGTCGATCCCAATGTCCTCCGCCATCAAGTTTCTCCTCTTGGTGTTCGTCTGGCACGCACTTGCACAGTCATCCTCCGCAGCAGCGTCATCGTAGCACGGGCAAAAATGTGTCTTTTCAGGCCAGCACTTGACCTGGGCTTTACCCTGCGGGGCCGGCTTACCTCGGTTTGTAGTACGCCGCCAGACCCATCAGTACGCTGCTCACGAACGCCAGCACGGTGGCCCGCAGGAAGGGCGGCAGGCCGAGAAGGCCGAGTTTCACGCCCAGCACATTCTCCAGCGACCCCAGCGAGCGCAGCCACAGCGGCGCGTTGTCCGTCAGGGCCGCGAACGTCCCTAGCGACAGCGCCGCGAACGCCAGCCCCAGCCCCACCAGCAGCAGCATCAGGAGCGCCTGAATGACCCTCATTCCCGCATTGACCGCCCTCTGGACTTGGCATTGAATCGCAGCATCATTTCCAGCTGCGCATTCTAGGCGTATTTCTGGCGGCCGCGTGAGGGCCGAGGCAAAGCGCCGCCTGGAGTCCAGGCTGTGTTGTTCCCACGGCACTCGCCCCCTGTCTTCGCCCCACCGCAAGTTGGTTTAACCGCTAAAGTCAGTTCCATGGTGTTGCCTGCCCGCGTCCGCGTCACCCGCCCCCCCTTACCGCTGGCCCCGGCCCTGCGGAGCGCGGCACTCCGACTGTGCCCTGGGGCGCCTGTAGATGACCTGCTGGCGGCGGCCCTGGCAATCGCCGGAGGCAGCGTCATCGGCGCTCATCTGCGCTGGGCCGGTGGCGAAGATCAGACGGTCGAAACGGGGTGGCGCGGACGCGGCATCGAGGAAGAATTGAGCCGCGCTGTGGGCGAAAAGACCTGAGGGACTCTGGTAGATTGCGGGGCATGACCACCACCGACCGCGTTCTTCCTGACACGGGCATGAGTTTCGCGCTGCTGGACGAGCAGCGCATGATTTTGCAGCATGTGCGCGACTTCTGCCGCGCCGAGATCGCCAGCCGCAGCGCCGAATACGACCGCGAGGCGAAGTATCCGCACGAGCAGCTGCGCGGCCTGGCCGAGATGGGCCTGATGGGCGCGACCGTGCCCGAGGAGTGGGGCGGCGCGGGCCTGGACAGCGTGACCTACGCGCTGTGCCTGGAGGAAATCGCCGCCGCCGACTCCAGCGTCGCCGTGATTGTCAGCGTGCAAAACGGCCTGCCCGAGCAGATGATCCTGAAGTACGGCACCGACCAGCAACGCGAAAAATACCTCAGGCCACTGGCCAGCGGGCAGCACATCGGGGCGTTTTGCCTGACCGAACCGCACGCCGGCAGTGACGCCGCGAGCCTGCGCCTGAAAGCCGAGCGCGACGGCGACCACTGGGTGCTGAACGGCAGCAAGGCCTGGATCACCAGCGGCAACCACGCCGATACCTTCCTGGTGATGGCGCGCACCGGTGGCGAGGGAGCCAGGGGTATCAGCTGCTTTATCGTCGAGAAGGGCACGCCCGGCCTCAGCGCCGGCAAACCCGAACACAAGATGGGCCAGCACGCCGCGCATACCACCACCGTCACCTTCGAGAACGTGCGCGTACCCCACGAGAACCTGGTGGGTCAGGAAGGCCAGGGCCTGATCATCGCGCTGTCCAGCCTCGACTCGGGGCGCATCGGCATCGGCATGCTGGGCCTCGGCATCGCCCGCGCCGCCCTGGAGCACGCCGCGCGCTACGCCAGCGAACGCGAGCAGTTCGGTCGGAAAATCCGCGAGTTCGAGGGCGTGTCCTTCAAGATCGCCCGCATGGCCGCCCGCATCGAGAGTACTCGCCTGGTGGGCCTGAAAGCCGCCTGGCTCAAGGATCAGGGCCAGCCTTTTTCCAAGGAAGCCAGCATCACCAAACTGCTCGGCTCCGAAGCCGCCGTGGAGATCACCCGTGACGCCGTGCAAATTTTTGGCGGCAACGGCTACAGCGCCGAGTACCCCGTCGAGAAACTGTACCGCGATGCCAAGATCACCGAGATCTACGAGGGCACCTCCGAAATTCAGCAACTGGTCATCAGCCGCGCCGTCTTCGCGGAGCTGGAAGGGTAAGTCCCAACCGCAAGGGTGTACCGGTGCAACTGGACACTCCGCCCGGACTGACCTTCAGGGTGCAGCGGTAACGCCGGATGTTCCAGGGATTTGGGATTTCCGTGTCAGTAAAGCCCAGCTTCCGGTAAAACCCGATAGAGCTGTCGTCCGTGTCGGCCCTCACCTGCATGAGATTCAGTTCACGGATGACGGCTTGCAGGAGGGCTCGCCCATACCCCTGGCCGCTGTGCAGCGGATCCGTGCCGATGTGCAGAATTTCGGCGCTGTGGCCGTCTACCTGAAGGCCGGCGGCGCAGACGATCTTTCCACGGATTTGCCAGGCGAACACCTGCCAGTCGGTTCGTTGGTGGTACTGCTGAAAGGTGTGGGCGGTGCGTTGCGGGTCCGGGAACATGGCGCGGGCCAGCAGCGCCTGAATGTCAGGGGTCAGGGCCGGGTGAACAAGCAGCATGGGCTGACATTAAACCAGCAATGACGGCAAAAAATCCGCCAGAAAGCGGAGTGGTGGACGTCCTATTTGTCTGGACGACTTTCTGGCTTGCCCGTCATGATGGGGGCATGACCACAATTCAGTCCGGTGCGAAGATGCCCAGTGACCTGGAAATTGCGCAGAGCACGCCGCTGAAACCCATCAGCGAGATTGCCGCCAGGGCCGGGATTGCCGAGCAGCATCTGGAGTACTACGGGCGCAACGTGGCCAAGGTGTCGCTCAGGGCCATCGAGGAATTGCAGGGTCAGCCTCAGGCGAAATACATCGTGATTACCGCCATCACGCCCACGCCGCTGGGCGAGGGGAAAACCACCACGGCGGTGGGCCTGGCGCTGGGCCTGGAGAAGCTGGGCAAGAAAAGCATGCTGGGCCTGCGTCAACCCAGCATGGGGCCGGTTTTCGGCATCAAGGGCGGCGCGGCGGGCGGCGGCTACAGCCAGGTGCTGCCGATGGAAACGCTGAACCTGCACCTGACCGGGGATTTCCACGCGGTCACGGCGGCCCACAACCTGCTGGCGGCCATGATCGACAATCACCTGCACCAGGGCAACGCGCTGAACCTCGACCCGCGCAACATCGCCTGGCGGCGCGTGATCGACATGAATGACCGCGCCCTGCGCAACATCGTGGTGGGCCTGGGCGCACCCGAGGACGGCGTGCCGCGCCAGACCGGCTTCGACATCACCGCCGCCAGCGAGATCATGGTGATCCTGATGCTGTCCACGTCGCTGGGGGACATGCGCCGCCGCCTGGGGAATATCGTGGTGGGGTACACCTACGACGGCCAGGCCGTGACCGCCGAGGACCTGAAGGCTGCCGGGGCGATGGCCGTGATCATGAAAGACGCCATCAAACCCAACCTGCTTCAGACCACCGAGCACACGCCGGTACTGATTCATGCCGGGCCGTTCGGGAACATCGCCACCGGGAACAGCAGCGTGGTGTCCGACCTGCTGGGGGCCCGCACCGCCGAGTACCTGCTGACCGAGGCGGGCTTCGGCAGCGACATGGGCGCCGAGCGCTTTTTCAACATGAAGTGCCGCACCTCCGGTCTGCGCCCCGACGCCGCCGTGCTGGTGGTCACGGTTCGTGCCCTCAAAGCCCACTCCGGGCGCTTCCGGATCGTGCCCGGCAAGCCGCTGCCCGCCGAACTGCTGGCCGAGAACCCCGGCGACGTGCGGGCCGGCGGCGACAACCTGCGCAAACACATCGAGATCGTGCGTTCCTTCGGCGTGCAACCCGTCGTGGCGATCAACGCCTTCCCGACCGACCACCCCAGCGAGCACGCGGCGATCCGGGAACTGGCCGCAGCAGCGGGCGCCCGCGTGGCCGTCAGCACGCACGTGGCCCACGGCGGCGAGGGCGCCCGCGACCTGGCCCGGGCGGTCATCGACGCCTGCGACGACGAGACGGATTTCCGGTACACCTACGAACTGGAAGACTCCATCGAAACGAAGTTCGAGAAGGTCGCCCGAAACGTGTATGGCGCGGACGGCGTGAGCCTCAGCGCCAGTGCCCGCAAGCAACTGAAACTGTTCGAGAAGCTGGGCTACGGCCACCTGCCCATCGTGATAGCTAAGACGCACCTGAGCATCAGCAGCGACCCCAAACTGCGCGGCGCCCCCACCGGATGGACCCTGCCCATCCGCGAATTGAGGCTGGCCGCCGGGGCCGGGTACATCTACGCCATCAGCGGCGACATGCGCACCATGCCCGGCCTGGGCGAGCACCCCAGCGCCGAGAAGATCGACCTGGACGAGAACGGCGAGGTGGTCGGGCTGTTCTGAGCAGAGGTTCGGTACAGCGGTTCGGGCAGGTTTGATCGCCCGCCGCCCACGAGACCAGCTGGGGCGGCGGGCGGTTTACGGTTCAGTGAGGGGGGCCTGCACCTGCCTTTCCCGCTGGAACTTGGCGCGGTAGCGGCTGCGGCTGGCCGCGTCGATCAGGTCGGCGGGCGCGGCCATGCGGGGGGCGGTGATGGCCGCGCCCACGTTGGCTTCCAGGGGCAGGCCGTCCAGCGTGACGCCCCGCAGGCTCTGCCCGTAGTGCTGGGTGGCCGCCGACACGCCCTGCGGGGTGACACCGCCCAGCAGCACGGCAAATTCCCCGTTGTCCCAGCGGAAAGTCAGGTCGCCGCGCCGGCGCTTTTCTTGCAGGCGGGCCGCCAGAGCTTTCAGGGCTGCCTCGCCCCGCAGGCGACCGTGCAGTTCCCGCACCTGCCGCAGGTTGTCGAGGTCGATCAGCAGGAGCCCCACGGGCCGTTCAGGGTGGCCCCGCCAGCGCTGCTCGATGGCCCGCGTGAAGGCCAGGTGGTTGCCGAACCCCGTGAGCGGGTCGCGTGTGCCAGACAGCCGCGCCGCCCACCACTGCTCGAAGGCCAGCAGGGCGGTGCCGCTCAGCGCCGCGAAAGACACCCGTTACGCCCGGAAACACGATGTTCCAGTGCCACAGCGCCGGTGTCAGCAGCAGCGCCGCCCAGGCCACCACGAACCCCCACCAGCCCCGCCAGGTCAGCGCCAGCGCCGCCGCCAGCAGGCAGGCCAGCATGGTCAGCGGCGGCGGCAGGCGGCGCAGCGGCGGAATCAGCAGGCTGGAGATGGCCCGCACCTGCAAGGCAGTTGCCGACACGAGGCGGCCATCCACGTCCGGCAGGGTCAGCTGGCCCAGGCCCCTGGCCGTCAGGCCGATCACCGCCACCCGGCCCTGCAAGGCCCCGAAGCGGACGTGACCGTTCACCACGTCCCGGAACGACAGGGTGTGGGCTGCCAGGTTCGCGGGAATGGCATACCGGATCAGGTGGCGTGACGTGTTCAGCGGAAGGGGCGAGGCCAGCAAAGCCGCCACCTGACGCGCGAAACTGGGCGTCAGCGTGGTGTCGGGCGCCGGGTAGGCGGTCTGCACCTCGCGCACGGCACTAAAACTGGGGGCGTTCAGGACGCTGATTCCGCTGTTGTCGCCACTCTGCGGCATGAAGGGGCTTGGGGGGGCTCCATGCGCGGTCGCCAGCACCAGGGGGGGCCGGTGGTGGGTCAGGCGGCCCAGGGTTGCGCTGGTGGGGAGGCCCGGCAGGCTGTCCAGGGCCACAGCCCTGATCCCCGCATTCGCCAGGGTACCCAGTGCGGCGGCGTACAGTTCAGGTGGCCAGACCTCGGGTCGGCCGTAGTCGCGCAGGCTGGCCTCGTCGATGCCGACCAGCACCAGGCGGTGATCCAGCCGGCTGGGCAGGGCGCGGTTCACGGCGTTCTCCAGGCGGCCATTTACTGGAATCAGCAGGGGCAGCAGCACACTGATCCCGGCAATCAGGGGCAGGCGCACACGGGGTAGGCACAAAGGGGGCCGGTCAACTGGGAAGCGCACGCGTACCTTTTCCGGCGCGGCCCGCCGGCACCGTCACTGTGGCGCGGAACACGGCTGAGAACAAGGTCCTCGCCGCAGTGGTCAGCCGGACGCTGCGAGGAGACGGACGACCTTTCGCTTGGCTCAGTTTAGAGCAGATGTCAAGCTGCAGTCAGGGGTCAACCTCACGCTCCCGGGTGTCTTTTCCCCGCTGTCCCGCCGACTTTATCCGTGCAGGCACCCTGCCAGGGAAGGCGTCTGCTGATAGCCACTGCTGGAGGCCGCAAGATGACTCGGCCTGGTCTGGTACACTGCGGGGCGTGCTTGTCGCTGTTCAGGACGCCATCAAGGATTACGGCCCGGTCTCGGTGCTGCGCGGAGTGACCTTCGCCGTGCAACCCGGCGACCGGGTGGGCGTGGTGGGCCGCAACGGCGCCGGCAAAAGTACCCTCATGAAACTGTTCACCGGCGAGCTGAACCCCGACGGCGGCCAGGTGCGCCGCGGCCCCGGCGTGCGCGTGCGTAACCTCCAGCAAGACCCGGTGTTTGCGGCTGACGCCACCGTCGATGCGATTCTTGATGCTGCATTTCACGACCTCGACCGGCTGGAAGCCGAACTGAACGAAGCCGCCCAGGCCATGAGCAGCGGCACCGACGAGAGCATCCTGAAGCATGAGGAGCTGCTGGAGCATTTCGCCCGGCGCGGCGGCTTCGAGCGCCGCAGCCGCCGCGAACAGGTGGCGCTGGCCTTCGGGTTCCGGGGCCGCGAGAGCACGCCCGTGAATTCGCTGAGCGGCGGAGAGCGCACCCGGTTGGGGCTGGCCGCGCTGCTGGTCGAGAACCCCGACGTGCTGCTGCTCGACGAGCCGACCAACCACCTGGACATCGTGATGGTCGAGTGGCTGGAAAGTTTCCTGAAGGGCTACCCCGGCGCGGTGCTGGTGATCTCGCACGACCGGGCCTTTCTGGACAACGTGACCAACGAAACCGCCTACATGCGCGACGGCACCCTGCGCGTGTACGCTGGCAATTACACGAAGTTCCGCGAGACGCTGGACGCCGAACTCGAACAGCAGGCCGCCCGTTTCGCCACCGAGAGCAAGCAGATCGCCTCCTTGCAGGCCAGTGCCGACCGCATGAAAATCTGGGGCCTGGGCATGAGCAAACTGGCCCGCCGCGCCAAGGCCATGCAGGCCCGCGTGGACAGGATGCAGAACCGCGCCGAGAGTGCCCCGCCGCCCGAGGAACGCACCACCCGCATTCATTTTCACGCCCCCGAAAGCGGCGAAGTGGTGCTGGACGCCCGCCACATCACCCGCCGGATCGGGCAGCGCACGCTGTTTGCCGACGTGAACGTGCAACTGCGCCGGGGCGAACGGGTCGCCATCATCGGGCGCAACGGGGCCGGGAAAACCACGCTGCTGCGCGCCCTGCTGGGCCTCGACCCCAGCGACGACCCCCGTGGCCGCGTCCTGACCGGCGCCCGCGTCAGCACCGGCTACTACGACCAGGCCCTGCGCGGCGTGGAACCCAGCCAGACGCTGTATGACGTGGCCCGCGAGTACGTGCAGAAAGACGCCCAGGCCCACGACCTGCTGGGCACCTTCATGTTCCCCTACGACCAGCACGACAAGCCCGCCCGTATCCTGTCCGGCGGCGAGCGCGCCCGGCTGGCCCTGCTGAAACTGGCGCAGGAAGACCGCAACCTGCTGATCCTTGACGAACCGACCAACCACCTGGATATGGAGATGGTCGAAAGCCTGGAAGAGGCCCTGGAGCACTTCACCGGCACCCTGATGATGGTCAGCCACGACCGCGCGTTCATCGAGGGCCTCGCCGACCGCATCTGGCTGATCGAGGACGGCCGCTTCTACGAGTACCCCGGCTGGGAGGACTACCAGGCCAAGCACGCCCTTTTCAGGGCTGCCGAGGAAGCCCAGAACGCGCCCGCCGCGCCCCTCGGTGCCCCGAAGCCCGCCGCCCCGAAAAGCAAGGGCCTGTGGCATCTGAAACGCGAGGTGGAAGCCATTGAAGCCGACATCGCTCGTCTGGAAGACGAGTTGAGCCAGGCCCAGCACAACCTTCACGAGGCCGCCCCGGATGCCGACTTTGCCGCCCTGGGCCACGCCGCTCACGAACTGGAAGAACGACTGAGCGCCAAGATGGACGAGTGGAGCCACAAATCCGCCGAAGTCGAAGCCCGAGGCGGGTAAAGACAAGCCGCTTTGGAAGATGAATAGGGCTTGCCACTGCGCTACGCCTGAATACGTATTGAACAGACCTAAGAAGGCCCATTCGTTAGCGTTGTTTTTTTATTGAGGTTCGCACTGGCCTGGAGGTGCAGGAAATTCAGTCGCTCTGATCGCGGCGCCAGGGCGTTGAGGAAAGCTCCTCTGATCGATCATAGGATCTCGTTTTTGCGCTATGTCTGCGGCAGTTCGGCCTCGACCACCGTGCCCTGCCCCGGCATGGAGTGAACGCGGTAGGTGCCGCCGCGCGCCTCGACGCGCTCGCGCATTTGCAGCAGGCCCAGGCCCCCGGCGGTGCTGACCCGCCCCGTCACCAGCTCCGGGTTGAAGCCCTGGCCGTCGTCCTCCACCCGCAGCTTCACGCGCTCCCCGCCGTGAATGCACACCGTCACTTCGCGCGCGCGCGAGTGCTTCGCCACGTTGTTCAGGCTCTCCTGAACGATCCGGAACACCACTGCCTCGTCTCCGGGCGACAGGTGAATTTCGCCGGTGGTTTCCAGCGTGGTTTTCATGTTGTTCTGCTCGCCGAAATCCGCCACGTAGCGCCGCACCGTTTCCAGCAGGCCGTACCGCTCCAGGTCGATGGGCCGCAGTGCAAAGATAGAACGCCGCACCTCGCGGATCTGCTCGCGCAGCAGGGTGGAGGCGGCTTTCACTTCCTCCTCGGCCCTGTCCGGGTTGCGGCGCAGTTGCCGTCCCACGATGTCCAGCTTCAGCGCCGCGAACGCCAGGGACTGCGCCACGCCGTCGTGAATCTCGCGGGCGATGCGGGCGCGTTCGTCACTGATGGCCAGTTCCTCGGAATACAGGTAGGCGCGGGCGTTGCGAACCGCCAGGCTGGCCTGCCCGGCCATCAGGGCCATCAGCGGCACGCGCGTTTCCTGGAAGGCGTCCGGGTTGGCGTCGCCCAGCACCAGCACGCCGATCAGGCTGTTCTCGTCGCGCATGGGAATGCCCAGGGCGCTGCGGGCCGCCGGGAAGACCTCCTCGGCCTCGGTTCGGTCGGCAAACAGCGGCGTGCCTGCCTGCGCCACCCGGTGCGCGAACGCCGGGGCCGGACTGCCGCCCGTCGCCTCGCCCCGCTGATCCTGCGCGTACTCCAGCCGCAGCACGCCGTCCTGGTCGGACAGGTACGCCGCCCGGGAATCCACGCCCAATCGGGCCGCCATGTTGCGGGTCACGCGCGACAGCAACCGGCGCATGTTGCGCTCGGCGCGGATGCTCTGATCCACCGAATACAGCGTCATGAGGTCCAGCGTGCGGTTGTGCGCCGCTTCCAGCCCGTTGCCGATCTCGGCGGCCAGCGCCTGCGTCAACTCCACCGTTTCCAGGCTGGGCGGCACCTCGAAGTGCAGCGTGAGTTTCCCGCCGCCGGTCAGGTCGACGCACAGGGCATGAAGGTCGGCGCTGGGCGCGGCCAGCAGCGTCTCGCCGCGGGCCGAGGCACTCAGGCCCCCCGCCACCGTCAGGGTCGCGTGGGTCGCCCCCGTTACGGACACCGCTCCCCGCGCCGCCACCTCCGCCACCGCCCCCAGGTCCGGCGCTTCGGCCAGGTCGCGCATCAGCTCCTGCATGCCTGCCAGGCGCGAGTGAGACACGCTGAGCTGCGCGTACAACTCCCGCAACTCCAGTTCGGCCAGTTCGCGCGCGCGCGTCCCCTCGGCAATCCACTCCGCGCTGAAAAACGTCACCAGCGGCCCTAGCAGCCCGTAAAACAGCAGGTGCGCTGTCAATTCCGCCTGGCGAGACGGCAACTGACTGATGCCGAATTCCACCGCGATCACCACCAGCACGATGATGACCGGTAGCACGTTCCGGATCAGGCGAATGCGGTTCGAGAGCCGCACGTCACGCGGCGGCGGCGCGGGCCGGGGCGGCGCTTTCTTCTGGGTCGTGGGCGTCACCGCCGAATCGGGCATGAAAACAGGATAAAGCGGTGGTGGGCTGTGGGTCGTGGGGGAGGAAACTGTTTCTTGCCCTCTGCTCTTAGCTTTCCGCCGTCTGCTCCTCACTCTCCACTTCTTTTCCCTGTCTGGTCGTCACCATTCCCCTCGTGGCGGCGTCCTGCACCTTCCACTGAACCTGCCGCAGCAGGCCCCGGAACAGGCGGCTTTCGGCGCTGCTCATCAGGGCGCGGTCGAGCATGGCCCGCCACAGCCGCAGGGTGTGCCGCGCCCGCACCGCGTCGGTGTAACCGATCAGGTGCATGGTCTCGTGCAGGTGACCGTACATCGCCTCCATTTCCTCGCGGCTGGCGGTCTTGCGCGTCCATTCCGGGACTTCGTCCTGCGCCTGCATGAACTCGTAGCACACCAGCAGCACGGCCTGCGCCAGATTCAGGCTGGCGTATTCCCCGGTGGGAATGCGGATCGACACCTGGCACTGCTCCAGATCACTGTTGAGCAGGCCCGTTTCCTCCGGCCCGAACACCAGCGCCGGGGCCTGCGCCGCCCGCACCAGCGGCCGCACCTGGGCCGGGTGACGCGGGGCCGGCAGGTCGGCCCGCAGCCGCGCCGTGGTGCCCACACTCAGGTCGCGGTCAGCCAGGGCTTCCCGCAGCGTGCTGTATATCCGCGCCGAGCGCAGCAAGTCTGCCGCGTGCACCGCCATCGCCACCGCCTGCGAATCCAGAATGTCGCAGCGCGGCGCGACGACCCGCAGATCACTGGCCCCCATGTTCAGCATCGCGCGGGCCGCCGCCCCCACGTTTCCAGGCGTTTTCGGAGACACCAGCACCACCGCAAGATTCACGTGGGGGATGCTAGCAGAAAGGCAGCGTGGGGCATGTGCCGTGGGGAGACTGTGGCGCGTGAACGACCATTGCTTTGTGCTGTTTTTCCAGCCTTCGGTGACCAGCCACCCCTTTTGCCCTTCACTCCCGGCGCTGTACGTTTTTCTCTCCGTACCGTTCCAGAAAGGCTTCACGGGTCATCCAGCCCATTTTGGGGGTGCCTTCGCTGGGGGTACGGGTGGTGCCGTAGGCGGCGCGCAGAACGCGGAACCCCAGGCCGTACCAGCGGGCGCGCAGGGGGGGCAAGTCAAGGATGGTGAACCCGGCTTTGGCCAGCGGGCCGTGAAACAGGGTCACGGCGAACACGGCCTGTGCGCCTTGTAACTCCGGGTGGGTCTGAAGCGCCTGGGCCACGTCGCGCAGGCTGCGCTGGTAGGCCTTGTAGGTGGCGGTCAGGTTGCGCGAGGCCAGGCCGACCAGCCGCGTGGAGTTCAGGTGCAGTTCCGCCGTGGGCGTGCCCGGCGGCAGCGGCAGGGGGGGCGGGGCGTGGTCGAGGGCCGCCACGCGCATCACCGCGTCGAACCGGCCAGAAAGGTCGATGATGCCCTCACGCTGCGCGTACCGGTCTTCCACCGCGCGCTGATAAAGGTGGTGCAGCAGGTCACGCGGCTCGGCCGGCCGCAGGTCGCGGAGTTCACCGGCGGGGACGGCCCGGTAGCCCCTGGCTTTCAGGTCAGGCAGCACGGCCCGCAGGTCGGCCAGAGGGACGCGCAGAAGAACGCCGGGGGCCGCTTCACGGGCGGGGGCCGGCAAAGGAGCGATCCCGGCCTGCCGCAGCTTTCGCAGCGCCCCGCCCGTCTGGCTGGGGGCCGCCAGCCCCCAGTAACGCACGGGCTGGCCGCTCAGGGCTTCCAGGCGTGTGGGCTGGATCGGCCCATTCCACCCCGCCACCTCGTGTCCTGCCTGCAGGGCCCGCCACAGGTCGTCGGCGCATTCGTGGCTGGCCTTCAAGGAGACGAGCAGCGTGGCCCTGACTCCCTGCGCGTTCAACATCTCCAGCGTGGCCGCGAAATCTGCGGCGGACTCGATAGGAACGGTCAGGCCCACGGCGGGGTCGCCGGGATGACCGCCATGCAGGCTGCCGAAGGCGCCGGCGCGCAGCAGGAGAGGCCACAGGGTGCGTCGAGACATGCTGGCAGGCATTGTACGCGCTGGGGCGCCAGTCACCCATTTTCAGGCACCTCTCATGTGTTTTCGGCGTATGCTCTGAGGCAGGCATGCTTCAGATTTCCTTCATTTTCCTTCGGGCGAGCGTGAACGCATGAAGCCCCTGCGCATCGGGCTCTTCACCGACACGTTCCTGCCCGATCAGAACGGCATCGTGACCAGCGTGTGTCTGCTCAGCGAACAGCTGGCCGAGCGCGGGCACCATGTGGAAGTCGTGGCGCCGGACTTTCCGGATTACCTGGATCACCGCCCGGACGTGCGGCGCGTTTCCAGCATTCGCTACACCTTTTTGCCCACCTACCGCCTGGCCTGGCCGACCCGCCGGCACTTCGAGCAGAAGTACGACCTGATTCACACCCACACGCCCCTGACGCTGGGCCTGGCCGGTGTGCGCCTGACGCGCAAATGGGACATCCCGCACGTCGCCACCTACCACACGCACCTCAGCGCCTATACCCACTACGTGCCGGGCCTCGGCGCCATCGACCGCACCGTGAAGCTGGTGCCGCGTTTCGTGGGGCAGGTGTACGGCAAAGCCGACGCTGTGATCACCCCCAGCGCCGAGATGATCCCCGATCTGCGGGCCTGGGGCGTGCCGCACCCCGTCGTCATTCCCACCAGCATCGACCCCGTGGCGCTGAACGCCGCGCCGCCCATCGTCAGCCCCTGGCCGGAAGGCAAGCGCCGCCTGCTGACCGTGGGCCGCCTGGCGCGCGAGAAACGCTTCGATCTGGTGCTCGACGCTCTGGCCAGGCTGCCGGACGCGCACCTGGTGGTGCTGGGCGAGGGGCCGGAGCGCCTGCACCTGGAACACCACGCCGCGAAACTGGGCATTCTGGAGCGCGTGACCTTCCTGGGCGTGCGCCCCTGGACCGAAATCGGGGCGTATTACCGCCTGGCCGAACTGTTCCTGTTCGCGTCCGATTCCGAAACGCAGGGCCTGGTGCTTCAGGAAGCGCAACTGATGGGCGTCCCGGTGGTGGCGGTGGGGGCGCGCGGCACGCTGAGCAGCGTGGAGAGCGGTTACAGCGGTTACCTGGTGGCGCCGGGGGACGTCAGCGGGCTGGTGCAGCATGCCCAGGCCATTCTGCAAACCCCGCAGCGCTGGGCCGAGTTGTCGCGCAACGCCCGCGAGTTCGGGGGCCGCACCACGCCCGGTGGTGTGGCCGAGCAGGTGCTGCGCGTGTACGACAGCGCCCTGAGCCGCCACACCGCTCAGGCAGATTCGGGGGGCGAGAAGGGAAAGTTCATTCCCGTAACTCGTCGAAGTAACCCCGCGTATGACCGGTGACGTTGCGGACGTGCCGCCAGGCGAACTGAAGGACGCCCTTGTCCAGGCGTCTGGCGCTCGTTTCCACCAGCGCCCCGGGCACGTAGGCCACCTCGCCCACCTCGCCCAGGGCCTGACCCAGAATGACGTCCTCGTAGGCTTCGACCCTGGCGTAGCCGCCCACCAGCAGCGCGGCCTTGCGCGAGTAGGCCATGTTGGCCCCGGCCAGGTTGGGTTTGCCCATCAGGCGCGCCACGTGCAAAAAGGCGCTGTACGACACGTGGGTCAGCAGCGGATACGGTTCGCGCAGGCCAAAAAAACGCATGGGGCCGTACAGGGCCGCGCGGCCCGGCGTGGCGGCGTTGTAGTACCCCAGCCACTCCGGAATGGGGTGGGAATCCGCGTCGGTGGTGGCGACCCAGGGCGTGCGGGCGTGCTCCAGGCCCATCTGGCGGGCGTGCGCCACACCACGTTTCTCGCAGGTCAGCAGGGTGGCCCCCCAGGCCTGCGCAATGCCGGGCGTGTCGTCCCGGCTGAGGTTATCCACGACGATGACCTCATGGGGGGCGTACGTCTGACGTTCAAGTGCGCGGAGGGTGGCGGGCAGGTACTTCGCTTCGTTCCACGCCGGGATGATCACGGTGAATTCCGGCATCCGCACAGCCTAGCAGGACTTCCGGGCAGCGGCAGCGCGACTGGCGGGTCGCCGTGAGTGCCGGGCGCTGGAGGGCCGTCACGGCGGGCCTGCTGGGGGTCACCGTGCTGAGCGCGGTGCTCGGCGAGGTGCTGGGCCGCGCCATGGGCTGGGGCGCCCTGGGGGGCGGCCCAGGCAGCGAGCCGAACGTGGCCGTCACGTTCGACGATGGCCCGTCGGAGCGCACCCACGAGTTGCTGGACGTCCTGAGGGAATTTGGGGTGCAGGCCACGTTTTTCGTGACGCAGCCCGCCTGCCGGGCCTTTCCCGCAGAGTTGCAGGCCACCGTGCAGGCCGGCCATCAGGTGGAAGCGCACGGGCGCTGGCACACCCACGCGCTGCTGCTGCAACCGTGGCGCGAATGGGCGCAGGTTCGCTGGCATCCCCGTATCCAGGAACTCCGTGCTCAGGAGCCGGGGTTCTTGGTCACAGGGCCGCTGCTGTACCGGCCTCCTTACGGCGGGCACAGCCCCTTCACACGGCTGCTGGCCCGCCTCCACCGCCGGCAGATTGCCCTGTGGGACGTGGAGGGCCGCGACTGGTTGAATCAGTCCGCCGAGATTCTCGCGGCGCAGACGCTGGCGCAGATGCGGCCCGGCAGTGTCGTGCTGTTGCACGACGGCCCCCAGGTGACCCCTGAACTCCTGAGGCTCGTCCTGAGCGGCCTGCACGCCAGGGGTTTAAGGGCGGTCACCCTGCATGAACTGCGTCCGCAGCGCCTGACCTGGCGGGCGGGCCTGAAACGCCTGCGCCGGAGTTACGGACGCTGATGAGGGAACCCGCCCATCCTGATCCCGTTCCCCCTCTGCTGCTGCCTGCCGCCCTGGCCCTTCCCCTGGGGCGCGGCACGCTGCTGGACGCCGGCGCCGAGGCTCAACTGTGCCCAGCGGCCGGTTCACTGGCGACGCAACTGGCCCGCCTGCACGACGACGTGGGCGAGCACCTTCACCGCCTCACCGGCACCCGGCCAGACTTGCCGCGCCGCAAGCCCCACCCCTGGACGGTGCTGACCGAGCGCGAACACCCCGCCTGGCCCCTGATGGCGCTCGGCCACCCGCCTGTCATTGCCGCCGACAGTACGCCCCACGTTGTCCGGCACCTCGCCACCGCCCACCTGGCGATGGACGCCGCCCGCTGCCACCAGTGGGCCGCCGACACGCACGCCAGGGACGGCTACGAGCCGCTGCGCCGCAGCCTGCCCGCCGAACAGCAGGGCACCTGGGCCGGGGTGAGCGCCACGGTGCTGACCGTGCAGGCCCAGCACGCCATGCTGCACGGCTGGGGGGTGCTGTCGGCCTACGTGGGCCTGCACCACGAGTGGCGTCAGCACGCGGCCCGGCAGATTCTCAGCGCCGTGACCACCCAGCCCGAGCTGCTGAACGACCCGTCCATCCTGGCGGCCACCACCCTGTGGGCCACCCTGTCCCTGCTGCACGGCGACCTGCCCCGCCCGCCAGGTGTGCAGGTGGGAAACGCTGCCCGCGCGCTGCGCTCACTTCCGGAACACACCGTCACCGCACCGTTGCCCAACCCCTCGCGCCTGCGCCGCCACCTGCAAGCCCTGCTGCCCGGTCTGACCGACCCGGAATTTGGTAGTCTGGCCGATCACCTGTACGGCCAGGTATCCACCAGCCCGGAAACCACACTCCGGCACACTTCCGGGCAACTCCTCACCCGCGCGCCGGGCCACACGGCGTACTGGTTGCGCCGCGCCGGGCAGGTGCAGGTCATCACGGTCGTGTCGGCGCAGGATGCTGGGGGCCTGGACGTGAGGGCCTGGCACTGGAACCTCTAGAGCAGGTCTCTGAAGTCGGAAAGGCACTTCGCCTAACTCCGTTCTTCGTCCTGCTCATCTCAATTCACTCGCGCTGCTCGGACAAAAGCGCTCGGTTCTTTGGCAGATGCTCTAGACTGCTGGATGCCGAATGAGTGATTTCGACGACCTGCAACTCACCCTGCACCGCACCGCCGAGCAGCGCCGCACCGAGCAGGAACTGTGCGAGCGGCTGCTCAACGGCCTGTACCATGCCCTGCGCACGGCGGGTGGGCGCGGTCAGCCGCTGAACAACGTGTCCATGGACATCGTGCCTGACCCCTTGCGGAGGCTGGTGCCGGTGCCGCTGGGTGAGTTTCACGCCGCCTGGTTTCGCCTGGGCCTGTGCGAGGTGCTGGTGCGCGTCCGCCTGCACGGCGAGGAATTTCACGGGGAATTCGGCACCAGCGGCGTGTTTCGCGTCACCGACCTGGACACCGACAGCGTGGCGGTGGTGGCCCGGCAGCTCCTGCGCGAAATCAACCGGATGTATCAGGGCCTTGAACCCGCAGACCTGAACCTGAATTAGGGCAGGGGTTCGGGAGGGGATGGAAAAATCAACGTAAGCAAAAGGGCTTTGCCCGCTTCCGACTGACCACGATCCTCTTACCGCAGGTTGAACATCATCACCACGTGGGCGCCGGTGCCGCCCAGCACGAACAGGTGCCAGATCTCGTGGAAACCGAACACGCCGGGGCGCGGGTTCCAGCGTTTGGTGGCGTAAACGATGGCCCCGGCCGTATACAGCAGCCCGCCTGCCGCCAGCCAGAAGATGGCCTGGGCGGGCAGGTTCCGGATCAGCTGCGGCAGCAGCGCCAGTGCCAGCCAGCCCATGCCCAGGTAAAGCAGGGTGCTGATCCAGCGCGGCAGATTCATCGTGAGGAGCTTCAGGGCAATGCCGGCCAACGCAATACCCCAGATGCCGTACAGCACGCCGCCGCGCCAGAACCCGTGCAGCCCGGAGTAGGCCACGGGCGTGTAGCTCCCGGCGATCAGCAGGAAGATGCCGGCATGATCCAGTTTCCGCAGCCACAGCAGCCCGCGTTCGCTGCCCCGGAAGGAGTGGTAGGCCGCCGAGGCCGCGTACAGGGCGGCCATGCTGACCAGAAACACCGTGAACGGCCAGCGCGCCAGCCCCGCCCGGTCAGCCCACCACAGCATGGGCAATAGCAGCAGCAGGGCCGCCAGCACGCCGGCCCAGTGGGTCAGGGCATTCACCGGTTCACGCAAGACAGACTGCAGGCTCACGCCTCAGGGTACGCCGGGGAAGCGCGGCGGATCGGGCGCGGTGAACTTTTCGGCTGTTCAGCGCGTCAGGGTGTGGGCGGCGCCGATGTACAGTTTCACGCCCTGCTCCAGCGCCTGTTCGTCCAGGTCGAACTTCGGGTGGTGGTGCGGGGCAGCGTCCGGGCCACCCGCGCCGATCAGCACGAAGGTGCCGGGGGCCTTGGTCATGTACGCGCTGAAGTCCTCGCTGCCCATCAGGGGGTTGGGGTTCGTGAGCAACTGGGCCTCAGGCAGCACCTGGCGCACCATCTCCTGAAGTTTTGCCGCCACCTCTGGGTCGTTCGTGGTGGCGCGGTAGCCCTGGATGTAATCGAACTGGTAGGTGGCCCCGTGCGCCTGCGTGATGCCTTTCGCAATGGCTTCCATCCGCTCTGGAATGAGGGTGCGAACCTCCGGATTGAAGGTGCGGACGGTGCCGCCCAGCGTTACGGTGTCCGGAATAACGTTCATGGCCTGCCCGCCTTCCAGTGTCGCCACCGTCACCACGGCCGTATCCATCGGGTCGAGGGTGCGCGACACGATGGTCTGGAACGCCAGGATAATCTGCGCGGCAATCACCACCGGGTCGATGGTCTGGTTCGGCATGGCCCCGTGACCGCCTTTCCCCTGAATTTTCAGGCTGAAGCGGTCGGCGGCGGCCATCAGCGGCCCGCCTTTCACCACCACCACACCGGTCGGCACCGGACTCATCAGGTGAATGCCCATCACGGTATCCACCCCGTCCATCAGGCCGGCATCCACCAGTTGCTGCGCTCCGCCGGGCGGCAATTCCTCGGCGTGCTGAAAGATAAAACGCACTTCACCGCTGAGCGTTTCCGGGTGCGCCGAGAGCATCCTGGCGGCCCCCAGCAGCATGGCGGTGTGCCCGTCGTGACCGCAGGCGTGCATGACGCCCTGGTTCTGCGAGGTGAACTCCAGCCCGGTTTCCTCCTGGATGGGCAGCGCGTCCATGTCGGCCCGCAGCAGCACCGTCTTGCCCGGCCCGGCCTGGCCCCTGAGCACCGCCAGCACGCTGGTGGGCGTGGGCCGCGAGACGCTCAGGTGGGGAAGTCGACGCAGCTCCTCCTCGACAAACTGCGCGGTGTGGTGCTCCTGAAAAGACAGTTCGGGATGGCGGTGCAGGTGACGCCGCCACTGAATGACCTGCTGCGAAAGTTCGGCGGGCACCTGCGTCCCGGGTATCCGCGTCTCGGGTGTCTGCGTCATAGGTCGACCTCCTGTGGTTTGGTGCTTCAGTGTAGTTCGGTGTCCGGAGGAAGTCCCGGCGGGTGCTCTAGAAACGAGCCGCCCGCCACATTCCTGGTGGCAGGCGACTGGTGGGGGCAGTCCTTTCCTTTACTTCTTCCCGTCGATGGTGATGTCCTCGAACGGCAGCAGGGTGCTGGGGCCGGGCATCCAGCCTTTCACGTAGGTGCGCGTAGCGCCCAGCGGGCGGCTATGCACGATGGGAAGGCGAACGTTCGCGTCATACGTGATCTGGTGAATCTGCGAGTAGGCCCTGGCCTGCGCCGCCTGGCTGCTGGACGCCGACGCCTGCCGCAACAGCTCGAAGATCTTGGGGCTGCGGTAGTTGCTGTCCAGCGAGGACTCATCGCCGTAATACGTGTAATAGAAGTTGTACGGGCTGGCGTAAGGGCCGGTCCAGCCGATCATGTACATGTCGAAGCCAGGGGCCTTGTTGCGGTCGTCGAGGTACTTGGCCCAGTCCTCGGTCTTGAGGTTGACCTTGACCCCGATGGCCGAGAGGTCGGCGGCCATCGCCTCGGCGATGGGTTTGGGCGTGGGAAAATATGGGCGGCTGACCGGCATGTACCACAGGTCAATCGAAAATCCGTTCGGGTAGCCCGCTTCCGCCAGCAGTTTCTTCGCAGCGGCCGGATCGAACCTGTAATCGTCCGGAACGTTCTTGCTGTTGGCCCAGCCCAGGGCCGGCGGCAGGAAGCTGGCGTCCGTGACGCCCAGGCCATTCCAGAACGCCTCCACGATGGCTTTTTTGTTCACCGCCATGCTGATGGCCCGGCGCACCTTGTCGTTTTTCAGGTACGTGTTGTTCATGTTCAGGCTCAGGAAACCCACGTTGAACGACGGCACCAGCACGGGCGTCAGGTTCTTGTCGCTCTTGACGGCATTCAGTTGTTCCGGGTTCAGGTCGGTCGTGAAGTCGATGGTTCCGGCCTTCAACTCGTTCAGGCGGGCCGCCGGGTCTTTGATGAAGCGCAGCACCAGCTGGTCGTAACTGGCCTTTTTGCCCCAGTGCGCCTTGTTGGGCGTCAGGACGATGCGGTCGCCGGTCTGCCAGCTTTGCATCACGAACGGCCCCGTTCCCACCGGCAGCGCGGCGGGCGTGCCGTACTTCGCCCCAGCTTTCTTGACCGCCGCCGGGCTGGCAATGCCGAAGAACGATGTGGCCAGCGTTTCCGGCAGCGGCGCGAAGGGGCGCGTCAGGGTAAACACCACCTTGTTCGCCCCGTCTGCCCGTACGCTTTTCAGCAGGCTGTTGCTCTCGCCCTTAAAGCCCCCGAAAATAAACTGCCAGGACGTGAAACTCTTGCCGGTCTCCTTCGCGCCGCCGGGGGCGTCTCTGTCCCACCAGCGGTTCACGTTGAACACCACGGCGTCGGCGTTGAAAGGCGTGCCATCGGTGAACTTCACGCCAGGACGCAGGAAGAACGTCCACTCGGTGGCGTCTTTGTTCGGTTTCCATTGCAGGGCCAGGCCCGGCGCCAGCTGCGACGTGCCCTTTTTGAACTTCACCAGCGGGTCGTAGACCAGCAGCTGCGGCATGCTGGAATTTCCGTCCGTAATGGTGCCGGAATCCAGCGACACGGGTTCACCCCCCGCACCGTAAACCAGGGTCGCGGCCTGGGCCAGACCGGCGACGAGCGAGAGGGACAAGGCGGCGAACACGGCTTTTTTCAGCATGAACGTCCTTCAGAAGTGCATTAGGAATGTGCCTGATTCTAAAGGGTGTCTGAAGGCCGGGGTGAAGGCTGTTTATCGTTATCGCGGGCACGAGCTTTATGTACAGAACTCCTGAGGCGTGTCCTTGCCGGCAATGTGACGCGCCGCCGGGCCGCTTGCGCCGGCCGCGCTATACTGGAGGCCGTTCCTCGAACGAAGGGTGGGGTAGTCCTCCACCTTTTTTCGTGGAGGAGGTGGTGAAACGGCCCGCGCCCACTCAGGCAGGCCACTACAATATGAATAACAACCCAGCCCAGAACAACACAGAGAACAACCAGAAACTCATCACCCTCGCCCAGGAAGCCGTGCAGCCCCTGGGGTTCGAGGTGCTGGAAGTCCAGCAGCAGAAACAGGGCGGCGAGCACATCGTCCTGATTCGCATCGACCGCCTGGACGAGCAGCCCGTCACCATGGACGACCTCACGAAAGCCAGCCGCGCCGCCGACGCGCTGTTCGACGAGGCCGACCCCATCCCCGGCGAGTACCGCCTGGAATTCGAGTCCCCCGGTTCCAAACGCCCCCTCACCCGCGCCCGCCACTTCGAGCGCATGCTGGGCCTGAAAGCCAGGGTGAAAAGTGGGGCGCACAACTTCACCGCCCCCATCAAAGCGGTCAGCGGCGACGACGTGACCTTCAGCGTCGGCGGAGAAGACGTTACGGTGAAAGCCAGCGAAATGCAGGCCAACCTGGCCGAATTTCCAGATCGGCACAGATAGGTCTATTGCCCGCAGCGAGTGGCTGGTGGAAAAAAGCCCACAACCTCGACAGGCGGCGCGCCGCGCAATGCCAATACACCGTGTCAACAAAGGAAGAGTGAGATGAGCCAACCGGAAATTAATTTCGCGGATGCCCTGCGTGAAGTCGCGCAGGCCCGCAACATCAACGAGATGCAGCTGATCGAGGCGTTCGAGCAGTCCCTCGCGCAGGCCTACACCCGCAACGTGGAGCCGGACAAACGCATCGAAGTTCACCTCGACCCGCAGTCGGGTGAACTGGAAGTGCTGGTCGTGCGTGAAGTCGTGGAGAAGGTGGAGGACGAGAACCTTCAGATCTCGCTGGCCGACGCGCTGGAACTCGATTCCGGCGTGGAACTGGGCATGGAGATGGAATTCCCGGTCGACCGCGAGAAATTTAGCCGCATTGCGTTGCAGGCCGCCAAGCAGACCCTGACGCAGAAAATGCGCGAAACCGAGCGTAACGTGGTGTTCAACGAGTACAAAGACCGTGAAGGTCAGGTCCTCACGGCGCAGATCGTGCGCAGCGACAACAAAGGTAACTGGTTCGTGGAACTGGGCGCGGGTGAGGCGATTCTGCCGCCGCGCGAGCAGATTCCCGGCGAGAAGCTGACCCCCGGCAACCGCGTCAAGATCTACCTGAAGGAAGTCCGCAAGACGCCCAAAGGCCCCACTATCCTGGCTTCTCGTGCCGACGAGCGGCTGCTGGATTACCTGCTGCGCCAGGAAATTCCCGAAGTGGCGAACGGCATCGTGGAAATCAAGGCCATCGCCCGCGAGGCCGGGCAGCGCAGCAAGGTGGCGGTGTTCAGCCACAACAGCAACGTCGACCCCATCGGCGCGTGCATCGGGCACCGTGGCAACCGCATTCAGGCGGTAACCGGTGAACTCGGGCGCGAGCGCGTGGACGTGATCCTGTGGGACGCCAACACCCGTGAATTCATTCGCAACGCCCTCTCCCCGGCAAAAGTCGGCCTGATCGAAGCCGACAGCGAAAGCCGCGAGGCCGGCGTGACGGTCACGCCGGATCAGCTCAGCCTCGCCATCGGCAAAGGCGGGCAGAACGTGCGCCTGGCCGCGAAACTGACCGGGTTCAAGATCGACCTGCGGGAAACCGCCGCCGTCAGCGACCTGGACGCCGCCATGCAGCAGGCCATGCAGGATGAACAGAGCGGAGGCGAACCGCAAGGCGCGGCGAAATCCGCCTTCGACGCCCTGTTCGCCGACAGCAAGAGCGTGGCGACCGCCAGCCCCGACGACGTTCAACAGGAAGAGTAAGCCCGGTCACGCCGGGGTCAGGGTTTCGTCATGAAGGATTCGTCGTGAGTGAAGTTTGCCAGAAACACGTTCCGGAACGCACCTGCGTGGCCTGCCGCAAGAAGCGCCCACAAGGGGAATTCCTGCGTTTCACGAAGGACACCCAGGGCCTCTGGCAGATGGACTCGCGCAGGGGAAAACCGGCGCGGGCAGGACGGGGCACCTACCTGTGCGCGGACAATCCCGCCTGCGGGCAGGAAAAGAAACTCCGGCGCACCTTCGGCGCTCAGGCGGAAAAAATGGCCCTGTCGGTCGCGGCTTTTCATCAACTCAATCAGGAACTCGAATCAGGAACCGCCCCCACGGGCGTCACTGGATGAACCCATGAGAACTTGAATTAATGCCCGCTCAGTGCGGGCGAACCACGGAGGGACGCATGTCGAAAGTCCGAATTTACACGCTCGCCAAGGAACTTGGCGTCGACAATCACAAGATGCTGGAAATCCTCGACGGGCTGGGCGTCAGCTACAAGAGTGTCAGCAGCACCATCGAGGAAGACACCGTCGAACTCATCAAGCAGATCGTCGAGGAAGAAGGCGCGGCCGTCACGGGTGGGGGCAGCGAGCCCGATCAGTCTGCCCGCACTGAGCCCGAACAGGCTCCCGTCGAAGTGCAGGCCGCAGTACAGTCCGGCACAGTGCTGTCCGGCACTTTGGAGCCCGCTCCCGGTCAGCTCCCGGTCGAGGGCCGTGCCACTGAAGCGCAGCCGCGCCCCAGTGAGGTGGCAGTGCAGGAAGTAAGTGCCGCTGCGGCGCAGGAAATTCCGCACCGCGCGCCGGTCGTGACCATCATGGGCCACGTCGACCACGGGAAAACCAGCCTGCTCGACTACATCCGCAAGACGAAGGTCGCCGCGAAGGAAGCCGGCGGGATTACCCAGCACGTCGGGGCCTTCGAGGCCAAGACCAGCAAGGGCAGGATCGTGTTCATCGACACGCCCGGCCACGAGGCCTTTACCACCATCCGCGCGCGCGGGGCGAACGTCGCGGACATCGCGATCATCGTGATCGCCGCCGACGACAGCCTGATGCCCCAGACCCGCGAGGCCATCGCGCACGCGCAGGCCGCCAAAGTGCCCATGATCATCGCCATCAACAAGATCGACCTGGCGCAGGCCGACCCGGAGAAGGTCAAGACTGACCTCACGCAACTGAATCTGGTGCCCGAAGAGTACGGCGGTGACCTGATCGTGGTGCCGGTCAGTGCGCGCAGTGGTGAAGGCGTGGAAGACCTGCTGGAGTACATCAGCCTGACCGCCGAACTCGAAGACCTGCGGGCCGACCCCAAAGGCCAGTTCAGCGGCGTGGTGATCGAAGGCAAGGTCGACAAGCAGGCGGGCGTCCTCGCCACCGTCATGGTGCAGGAAGGTACGCTGCACGTCGGGGATTTCCTGGTCGTGGGCGAGAACTACGGCAAGATCAAGGCCATGACCGACAGTGGCGGCGCCCGCATCAAGGAAGCCGGGCCCAGCACGCCCGTGCAGATCCTGGGCTTCAGTGACGTGCCCACCAGCGGCGACAAGGTGCAAAGCGCCAAGAACGAGCACGCCGCCCGTGAAGTGATCGCCCAGCGGGCCTCCGACCGCCGTGACGAGGAAGACGCCCGCCAGCGCCGCAAAGCCCAGCGCAGCCTGGAGGACATCCTGGGGCCGCTCGGTCAGGTGCGCACCGTCAACCTGATTCTGCGCGCCGACACGCAGGGCAGCGTGGAAGCCATTCAGGGCATCCTGGCCCGCAAGGAAACCGACGACGTGAAACTGAACGTCATGTTCGCCGGTATCGGTGCGCCCACCGAAGGCGACGTGCTGCTCGCCAGCACCGCCGAGGCGGAAATCCTGTGCTTCAGCGTCACCCCCAGCGGCGCGGTGACCAAAATCGCCGAGACCAAGGGCGTCGAGGTCAAGTCCTACCGCATCATCTACGAACTCATCGACGAGGTCGACCGCCTGATCAAGGGCAACATCGAACCCGTTTTCGAGGAGCAGTACCTGGGTCGCGCCGAAGTCCGCATGGTCATCCGTCACCCCAAAACCGGCAACATCGCCGGGTCGTACATCACCGACGGCAGCTTCAAACGCAACGCCAAGGCCATCGTGCGGCGTGGCAAGGAAGTCGTGTACGAGGGCACCGTGGTCGGCCTGAAACGCTTCAAGGACGACGTGCGCGAAGTCCAGCAGGGCTACGAGTGCGGCATCAACCTCGACTGGAACGACGTGATGGAAGGCGACATCATCGAAGCCAGCGAGATGGTGGAAGTCGAACAGAAGTAATCCGCTTCTGAAGAGAAAGCGGGGTGCTGCAAGGCGTAGCATAAAAGCTAGAACCCGATCACCTCACTTCTCTTTTCCAAAAGAACCCCCTCCAGCCGTGGAGGGGGTTCTTTCTTATTGCCGACCTGCTCAATTGCCGCAGCGCACGTCCTTGCCGTAATACTTTTTCATGAGCTGCACAGCGTCGTTGGTGCGCAGGTAACGCGCCAGGTAAATATTCAGCGACTGTTTCAGGGAATTGTTGCCCCCTGCGACCGCCATACCGGCCGGGGAGCTCCAGAGTTCCGGGCTCCAGTACAGCGGAATGGGCAGCACCTTTTTCAGCCCGCTCTGCATCGATGTCCAGGCGTAGGTGGCATCGACCTGCCCGGCGGCGACCGCCTGAATCAGGGCCATGTTCGTGTCGTACACCTTCACGGTTTTCTCGAAGCGCAGTTTCTCGATATAGGTCAACATGATCGACCCCTTCGAGGCCCCGATGGTTTTGCCAGCCAGGTCCGCGTTCTTGTTGAAATTCGGCACCCTGGAAACGATGGAGACACCGGAGCAGGCGTAGGCGCTGGTAAAGTCGATGTTCTTCTCGCGTGTGCTGGTCATGGCATAGTTGTTCATGGCAATGTCGATCTTGTCGTCGTTGAGCGCCGCGAACAGCTCATCGGAGGGCATGGCATTTTGACCAGCCGCAGACCCAGCACCATGTTTTTGGCCAGCGCCGCGATGAACTCCGGCTCGAAACCGGATCAGTGACCGACGGCTTCCAGATTGAAAGGGTACAGGTCGCCGGGCATGCCGACGCGCAGGAACCCGGCCTGTTGAACCTGGGCCATAGTCCTGGCCTCTGAGGTAGAAACGTGCGTGAAGAACAGAACGGAACTGAAGCTGAGGAGTGCAAATCGTTTCATGCTTTTGCTCCTGATGATGTTGAAAGTGAAGGAAGTGAAAGGAGAAAAGGCGGCAGGTTAGGCACAGTCGGCTGTGACCCGGTTAACTGCCAGCTTCCTACTTTATGAACTGGCCTTGACAAAGCTCTTAATTCGGGTACTCCGGAGCTGAGCGTAAGCCCACTTCTACCTGACGCCTGAGACTGAGGAAGGGGATGGATCGCGCCTGACTTCATTCTCCGTTCTAGTCACTCAATTCACTCGCGCTGCTCGGTCGAAAAGCACTCCGTTCTTCTGTCGGATGCTCTAGTATGGCTGGCATGACCGACCCTTCCCTTTCGTCTGCGCCTGACCTGACCCGCCAGCTCGAAGCCCTGGGCGGGCAGCTGGTGTGGCGTATCGGCAAGGACGAGGTGAGTGAGCAGGTCGTGGTACGGCTGGGGTTCGCGTCCGCCACGCCGCGCTTCTCGTTCCTGCCGAAACTCCGCAGTGCCAACGACGCCGAGTTGCAGGAGGCCGTGGAGGCCGGGCAGGTCGTGATCGAGTGGGTGGATTGAGGCGAAGTCAGTGATTCTGGAATCTGCTCAGACGTTTACCCTGAAGCACCCGCGCGGCTTTGATGAGGCCCTGCGCTTCGTGCGTTCGCCCGAGGTGTCCCTGGCCCGCGTGCGCTTTCTCTCCGACTTGACCAACCGGGACGGGCAAGTGGGCGGCCACCTGACCGTAAAAACGCCCGGCCTGGGGGACATTTACCTGCCCTTCGCCTCGCAGTTGCAGCAGGAGCCGGACGGGGCCAGCCTGCAAGCCCTGACCCTGCCGGATCGGAACTGGGTGGCCGTCGATGGGCGGGCCAGTGTTATCCCGACGGCGGACATGACCTTCCGCTTTCATTTCACGGCGCATGTGACCCTGCCTGACGTGCCCGGCTGGGGCAGCGCGGCCTTCGAGAAGATGGTGAGTGCCGCTGCCCAGCGCACGCTTATGCGCGTGGCCGAGGCCCTGCCGCGAGACCTTGAGGCGGCCCTGCCTACCCCTGAGTAAGCGCAGCAAAGCACTCAAAACGTAGCCAGGGCGGTTCGGAACCCGTAAGCTTGAGCATGACTGTCGCGTTCCCCCCGAAGGCCCCCCCAGTCACCCCTCACCCCGTTAAAACCGAACGCCACGACACCAGAAACAGGACGCACCACACCAACACCGGTGTGCGTTCCGTTCACACCTACCGCCCGGAACCGCACGGCCTGTTCGTCTCGCGCCCCTTCCAGCGTCACCCGCGCATCCGCCACTGGCAGGCGCACCTGCTGCCGGCCCACAACCTGGTGGTGTGCCACTACGACTTCCACCACCAGCGCGAACACGATTACTACCTGGACGTGGCCCTGATCAGCGTTCAGGACGACCTCTGGACGGTGCGGGACCTGTACCTGGACGTGGTGCTGCGCGAGGGGCACAGCGCCGTCATCGTGGACACCGACGAACTGATCGCCGGGCACGCCGCCGGGTTCATCACCCATGCTGAACTGCACCTGGCCCTGGAAGTCGCGCACCGCACCCTGAGTGCCCTCAGTGCGGCCCAGTTCAACCTGCACACCTGGGCCACAAGTCAGGGCGTCCAGCTCGACTGGGACGCGCCACACGGTGAAGGTGCGCCGCCGAGCCCGGCCCACGCCTGAACCGGGCCATGGACTTTGAGGGGTTGCCCCAGAGCCCACAGCCCTGTCTTTTACATCGCGGCAGGAATCTCGATGCCGATCAGGTCAAGCGTCTCCTCGAAGGCCTGACGCAGGCGGGCCACCAGGGCCAGGCGGGCCTCACGCAGCCCCTCGTCGGATTGCAGGACGTTGGTGGCCGGTTTCCCCTTCCTGTCTTTGGCGTTGTACCAGGCGTTGAAACTGGTCGCCAGGTCGAGCGCGTACTGGGCCACCACGTGCGGCGAGTGAATACGCACGCTCTGCGCCACCACTTCCGGCAGTTTCGCCACCTGCTTGGCCAGCACCAGATCCACGTCCGGCAGGGCGTCCCAGTCGGCGCCTGTGCCGTCGGTGGCGTACCCGGCTTCCTGGGCCCGGCGCAGAATGTTCGCCGCCCGCACCGCCGCGTACTGCACGTAAGGCGCGGTGTCGCCGTTCAGCGAGATGACCTGATCGAGGTTGAAGTCGAAGGCCCGCGTGGGTTCGTTCCGCAGCATGGCGAAACGCAGAGCCCCCACGCCGATGCGCCGCGCGATCTCCTGCGCGTCCCCGCGCCCGGCCAGTTCCGGGTTCTTGCTCGTCAACTCTGCGAACCCCCGTTTGCCGGCCTCCTCCAGCGCAGTGTCGGCGGCCAGCGCGTGCCCTTTGCGCCCGCTGATGGTCTTGCCTTCCAGCGTCACGAACGCGTAGGAGAGGTGAACGCTGTGTTCTTTCTTGCCAGTCTCGCCCGCCACGCCCAGCGACGACCTGACCACCGTCTGCGGGTGCTCCTGGCGTGAATCGATCACGTTGATGACCTCCACTGCGTGGCCGAAGCGCCTGGCCGCGTCGGGCTGGCCGTCGGGGGCGCTCGTCCAGATCTCGTTCCCGTCGGGGTCAGTCATAAAGGGCTTAAACTTCATGCCCTCGAACAGCCCGAACTTCCAGAACTGGTAGCCGATGTCCTTGGCCGTATAGGTGGCCGTGCCGTCCGAACGCACCAACACCACGTTGGGTTCCTCCAGGCCTGGCATGAACTCGGACACGTTCATCACGAACGCGCCCTGGTACTTGCCTTCCTGCGGGTGGGTCGTGTACGGGCTGGCTTCCAGAATGTCCATGGCCTGCTTCAGAAAGCCGCTGCCCACCACGTCCGACTCCCAGTTCAGCAGGTCGTAGCGCGCGCCCATCTTGAAGCACGTCTCCAGCTGCGCCTTCACGGTCTGCTCCACGAAAGGGCGCAGCACCCCGGCTTCCAGCTTGTGCATGAGCTCGCGGATGCCGGGTTCCAGCGTTTCCTTCGCCGGGTCGGCGTTGAGCTGCACGTACCCCTCGCCCAGCCAGTGGTCGTACTTCTGCACGCCGTCCCACTCGCGGTTGTAATGTTCCACCGCGAACAGCGACTCGGCCGCCTGACGCCCGGTGTCGTCGATGTAATTCTGCACTTCCACGGTGTGACCGGCTGCCCGGAAAATCCGCGCCATGCTATCACCCAGAATCACGTTGCGCAGGTGCCCCACGTGCAGCTCTTTGTTGGGGTTCACGCTGGTGTGCTCGATGATCACCTTGCCGTGGCGCTCCGGCATCTGGAACGGCTGCTCCACCACGCCACGCACGAACGCCGGCACGTCCAGAAAGAAATTCAGGAACGGCCCCGCCGCTTCCACGCGCTTGATTCCCGCCGGCAGCACCACCGTCTCCGCCAGTTTCGCCGCGATCTGCGCCGGGTTCCCTCCGCCAGCCTTCGCCATCTGGAACGCGGCGGGCGTGCCGTAATCGCCGGGCTTGGTGGACGGCGTTTCCTGAATGGCCGCCTCCACCGGAATGCCCATCTGCTGCGCCGCCGCTTCCACTGCTGCTTTCAACTGCACCTTCAAATCCATTACGGCAGTCTAAAGGGCAAACGGGCAAAGCGGCTAAGGGCAGATGACTGAAGCGGTCTAGCGGATCTCGAATTTTGTCATGGGCGTGCCAAACAACCCCCAGTGTTGTATCTCGTAAACTCCCGGCTTCAACTTGATCCGCAAAGGCCAGCTTTCCAGGTGGCTTTCACCCGGTTTCAAGGTGGTTGGTCTCAGATCTCCCGTGCAAGGTTGTGTAGAAGGCGTTTCAAACATCGTTTTGCCTCGCCGGTCACGAATCAGAAATTTCGTGCCGCACAGGCGTAAATCCTGCGAGAAAACCTTGCTGGAAATGTTACGCGTCCTCACTTGAACCGTGACTGGCTTCTCGGCCAGCACCACAGGCGGCATGACGACCTGCTGAACCACTTGCGGAGCCTGATGAACCGTAAAAAATGTCGTCAGAGTAGTCTTGTGTCCATTTAACGTGTCATTCAATGAAATGACCGCTTTATAAGGCCCGAAAGCCAGAAGCTTGGAGTAGTTGACCTTCTGAATGTGCCGTCCACCCGGCGGAATCGTGATGTCCGTCAACGGTTCAATGCAAGCCTTAATTTCCCCCACCACTTTCCGCGTCCACTGACTCGTTATTGACGTGACTGGACAGGTGTAAATGTTGAATTTCTCTGCCTTCTTCCCGGTGTTCTCCAGCAGCACCGTGAAAGTGATCGGCTCACCGAGGATGGCATCTTTAGGCGGGTACACCGCGAATTTCAAACCCTCAGCGGAAGCCGCAGGCAGGAGACAGGAGATAATCAGCGCTGCAAGCCATTTCATGGTTTCACCGCAAAGGTCTTTGACGTATTCCAGTGGCCCCACAAAATTGCAGTGTACTGTCCGGCGGGAAGTTTTAAGGGCTGCTGTCCGGTGTAAAAAAGCGGCTTGGTGATGGTTTGGCCCGGCTGAAAGGTCGTTTCATTCAGAATGTCGGGGCAGGCCAGACGTTCCCGGCGGTTGTCGAAGACGACTTTCCCGTGCTGGTTGCGGATAATTAGCCCCGTAATGCACAGCCGAAGGTCAATGCTGGTCTTACTGCGCCATATATTCGTGAAAGCCACGCTGACGGGAATGGGTTGTCCCGCTTGCAAATCCTTCGGAATTCGCAACTGCGGAATTAGGGGCCCCGGCCCAATGCGAAGGGTGGTGCTGGCCGGCGTGGGGTTCGGGAAAGTGGGCACGGTCACGATGGCGGTGTACTCGCCCGGAGTGAGACGGAACGGAACATCCACCTGAAATGTTTTCTTCTGTCCGGGTGCGAGGGTAACGGACTTGCCGACAATGCAATTTGCCAGGGCTGGATTGAACACCTGCGGTGCGCCGCCCGCCTTGTCGAACACCTTGAACATGGGGCAGGGAATGCTCCCATCCAGCAGGACGTTGCCGACTGTCAGGGGGATTCTCGTATAGTTCGCCACTACCACGGGCAGGCGCACAGGTTGCCCCGCCAGCGCGTCCAGCGTGAATGGGCGGTAAACGCTCGGATCGGCTCCCAGCCGCACTTTGACCTGGGCCGAAGCGGCAGGTGACAGCAGGAAGGGCAACAGGCAGGCGAGCAGACGGCGCATGGCTCACTGTCCCTGTTTTCGTTGACGGGGTTCTGAACACCTCGACGAACCTTCTGTTCCTGACTGACCGGACGGTACGGGACTTTTCAGGTCTGGGCGCGGCGCTAAGCTGCCGGGCGTGACTCGACCTCAAAGCGAACAGGTGCCGGAACCCCAGCCCACGGCCACCAGGCCCGACACCGCCCATCCCGCCGCGCAAGACCCGTCCATCGGGCGCGTTCCTGGCCGGCCAGCCGTCAGCAAGCCCGCCACCGACCCGAAAGTCCTCGATTCCGCCTTCCTGAAAACGGCGCGCGGTGAACAGGCCCCGCACACGCCGGTATGGTTCATGCGGCAGGCCGGGCGCTACATGCCCGAATACCGCGCCCTCCGCGCTGGCAAAAGCATGCTGGACTGCATCCGCACGCCGGATCTGGCCGCCGAAATCACCTTGCAACCCATCAAGGCCTTTCCGCTGGACGCCGCCATTCTGTTCAACGACATCCTGACGCCGCTGCCCACCATGGGCCTCGACCTGGACTTCGTGGGCGGCGTCGGCCCGGTGATCCACAACCCCATTTCCAGCCCGAAGGACGTGGACATGCTGGGCGTTCCCGCGACCGCAGAAAGCATGCCTTACACCGCAGAAAGCATCAAACTGATCGTGCCCGAACTCAATTCGCGCGGCCTGCCGTTGATCGGCTTTGTGGGGGCGCCGTTCACGCTCGCCAGTTACGCCATCGAGGGCAAAGGCAGCCGCAACTACGAGAAGACCAAGCGCTTCATGTACGCCGAGCCGGCCGCCTGGGAACGCCTGATGGGCAAATTCGAGGCGCTGCTGGCCGATTACCTCACCGAACAGGTGAAGGCCGGCGCGAGTGCCGTGCAGATCTTCGACTCTTGGGTCGGCGCCCTGTCGGTCTACGACTACCGCACCTTCGTGAAGCCCGCCACCGCCCGCCTGATCGAGCGCGTGAAGGCCCTGGGCGTTCCCGTCATCTACTTTGGCACCGGTGCCACCCACCTGATGCCCGACATGGCCAGCATGGGCACCCGTGTGGTCGGCGCCGACTGGCGCCTGCCGCTGGATGACGCCTGGAAACTCCTGCAACCCGGCCAGAGCATTCAGGGAAACATCGACCCGCTGCTGATGCAGGCCCCCTGGCGCGAACTGAAGCACCAGACCGACCGCGTGCTGGCCGAAGCGAATGGACGCCCCGGCCACATCTTCAACGTCGGCCACGGGCTGCTGCCGGAAACGCCCATGGACGCCGTGCGGCGCGTCACAGACTACGTACACGAGAAAACCAGTCAGTGAAGTGAGGCTGGGCTGACAGCTGCCTTCTCTGCTCCGCTACGCGTCCGGAGAGGGGAGAGGAGAACACCGGGCATCCCGGCGCAGTCTGAAGCCCACTTTTAGACACCACTCCGCCACGAGCTTCAAAAGGACGGAAAATCAACCATGCCTACTTACCGTTCCAGAACCACCACCGAAGGCCGCAACATGGCGGGCGCCCGCGCACTGTGGCGGGCGACGGGGATGCAGGAAGGGGATTTTCAGAAGCCGATCATCGCGGTGGTCAATTCCTTCACGCAGTTCGTGCCGGGTCACGTGCATCTGAAAGACCTGGGCCAGCTGGTCGCCCGTGAAATCGAGGCGGCGGGCGGCGTGGCCAAGGAGTTCAACACCATTGCCGTGGACGACGGTATCGCCATGGGTCACGACGGCATGCTGTACTCGCTGCCCAGCCGCGAAATCATTGCTGACAGCGTGGAGTACATGGTGAACGCCCACTGCGCCGACGCGATGGTGTGCATCAGCAATTGCGACAAGATCACCCCCGGCATGCTGATGGCCGCGCTGCGCCTGAATATTCCCGTCGTGTTCGTGTCCGGTGGCCCCATGGAAGCCGGCAAGGTGCGCCTCGGGGAGGGCGAGAAAGCCCTTGACCTGGTGGACGCGATGGTCATGGCCGCCGACGACAGCGTGAGTCAGGAAGACCTCGACCTGGTCGAGCGCAGCGCCTGTCCCACCTGCGGTTCCTGCTCGGGCATGTTCACGGCGAACTCGATGAACTGCCTCACCGAGGCGCTGGGCCTGTCGCTACCGGGAAACGGTTCGGTGCTGGCGACGCACAGTGACCGTCAGAACCTGTTCAAACGCGCTGGGCACCTGATCGTCGACCTGGCCAAACGCTATTACGAGGGCGACGACGAGGGCGTTCTGCCGCGCAACATCGCCACGTTTGAAGCGTTCGAGAACGCCATGACCCTGGACATCGCCATGGGCGGTTCCACGAATACCGTGCTGCACCTGCTGGCCGCCGCCCACGAGGCGGGCGTGGACTTCACCATGCAGGACATCGACCGCCTGTCGCGCCGCGTTCCGGTGCTGTGCAAGGTCGCGCCTGCCAAGGCCGACGTTCACATGGAAGACGTTCACCGCGCTGGGGGCATCATGGCGATCCTGGGACAACTGGAGAACGCCGGGCTGCTGAACACCAGCGTGACCACCGTCCACTCGGGCACCCTGCAGGACGCCCTGAACACCTGGGACGTGACCCGCACGCAGAACGAGGCAACCCACGAGTTCTACCGCGCCGCGCCGGGCGGGATTCCCACGGTGTTCGCCTTCTCGCAGTCGCGCCGTTACCGCGAACTGGACACGGATCGCGAAAGCGGCGTGATTCGCGCGGCCGGGCACGCCTTCTCGCAGGATGGCGGGCTGGCCGTGCTTTACGGTAATCTCGCGGAGGACGGCTGCATCGTCAAGACCGCCGGCGTGGACGAGAGCATCCTGAAATTCACCGGCACCGCCCGCGTCTTCGAGTCGCAGGACGCCGCTGTGGACGGCATTCTCGGCGGTGACGTGGTCGAAGGCGAGGTCGTGCTGATCCGCTACGAAGGCCCACGCGGTGGCCCCGGCATGCAGGAAATGCTATACCCCACCAGTTACCTGAAATCCAGGGGGCTGGGAAAAGCCTGCGCGCTGGTCACCGACGGGCGTTTCAGCGGGGGAAGCAGCGGCCTGTCCATCGGTCACGTTTCGCCTGAAGCGGCGGAAGGCGGCACGATTGGCCTGGTCGAAACCGGGGACACCATTGAAATCGACATTCCGAACCGCACCATTCACCTCGCGGTGGACGACGCGGAACTGGCCGCCCGCCGCGCCCGACGCGAGGAGCTGGGCTGGAAACCCGCCGAAGCCCGTCCCCGCAAAATCACCGCGGCGTTACGCGCTTACGCGAGCATGACCACCAGTGCCGCCAAAGGCGCTGTCCGGAACATTTAGAGCCTTCAGTGCCAGGGCGCTTACGGTTTCACCACCTGGAAACGGAAGCGTCCCGTTTTCTGGTCGAACACCAGCTTGGCCAGCACCGCCTCCCGGTCGTACCCACTCACGATATGGATGGTCGTTCCATGCTGCGGCAGTTCAAAGGTGTAGAAGCCCGGCTCCCCACCGATATCCTTGACCTTGACGCGGTTTGCTTTCAGGAGGGCGGCCTCATCCAGTTTCGGCATGACCTGCCGGGTCACGTCCCTGAACCCCTGCTGAGGATCAAGGAATTTGAACACCGTCGTGACGCACACCGGGCCGCAGCCGGTGGTCATCAGGCCAATCAGGTCACGGCCCTGGTAACGCCACACGGCCATCTGCCCGCCGCCCTCCCACGCGCCACCAAATTCAAGGTAATCGTTCGCCAGGTCCGCATTCACAAAGGTCACGCCTGGAAACTGAGCCCTCACTTTCATCCAGTAGTCCAGCACCGTGGGCCTCGCCTGCGCGGATGAACCCAGCAGGAAGGCGGCCAGGGCAAAAGTTTTCAGGTGAAATTGCATAGTGAACCTCCAGAAGCCGCGTGACGCCCTTTTCTGCACCACTTTCCTGCACCATAAGGCACCACGCGCCCCGCCCGAAACGATTTTGTCGCCGCTTGCCCGGCGTTCTCAGGAGAAACCATGACGACACAAGCTGACCAGACCGCGCCCATCGGCATTCTTTTCATGGCTTACGGCGGCCCCGAGTCGCTGGACGACATGCCCGGTTACCTGTCCGATATTCGCGCCGGACGCGTCACGTCTTCCGCCGTGCTGGACGAAATTACCAACAATTACCGCCAGATCGGCGGCAAGTCGCCGCTGCCGGAGTTCACGCGCGCTCAGGTGGACGCCACCATGCGGCAACTGGAAAGCACCCGCCGACCCCTGAGGGCCTACATCGGCATGCGGCACTGGTCACCGTGGATCGAGGACGCTGTGCGCGACATGCTCGACGACGGCATCACGCAGGCGGTCGCCATCGTGCTCGCGCCGCACTACTCGTCCCTCAGCGTGGCGAAGTACCAGAAGAAGATCAAGGCCGCGCTGGAGATGTACCACGGTCACATCGACTTTGCTTTTATCGACGATTACCACACCGAACCCGGTTACATCACCGCCCTGGCCGACCGCGTGCGCGCAGGCATTCAGAGCTTCCCCGAAGCCGAACGGGGCGACGTTCACGTGATCCTCTCGGCGCACAGCCTGCCCGTTCGCATCGAGAAGGAAGGCGACCCGTACTCCAAACAACTGCTGGAAAGCGCCCACCTGATCGCCACTCACGCGGGCCTGCGGGGCGACCAGTGGTCCTGGAGTTACCAGTCCGCCGGACGCAGCCCGGAACCGTGGCTCGGGCCGCAACTCGACGAGCACATGCACGACCTCGCCGCAAAAGGCGTGAAAAAAGTCGTGAGTGTTCCCGTCGGCTTCGTCTCGGATCACGTGGAAATTCTGTTCGACATCGACATCGCCGCGCAGGAAGTCGCGCAGGAACTCGGCATGACGCTGGTGCGCCCGCCCGCGCTCAACACGGATCCGCTGTTTATCGGCACGCTGGCCAGCGTGATCGAGCGCAAGGTGGCCGCCCTGTGAATGAAAGCACTGCCCCGGCCCCCGTTCTTATCGTGGGCGGCGGCATGACCGGCCTGGCCGCCGCGTGGGAATTGCAGCAGCAGAACGTGCCCTACGTGCTTTTCGAGGCGAGTGGCCTGCTGGGGGGCAAGGTGGAAACCACCCTCACGGACGAGGGGTTCCTGATCGAGAAGGCGGCGGACGCGTTCATTCTCGGCAAGCCTTACGCGGCGCAACTGGCGCGCGAGGTGGGGCTGGAAGCCGAGGCCATTCACCCGCGTGAGGACACGAAGAAGTTGTATTTCCTGCGCGGCGGGCGCCTGCTGGATTTTCCCGGCCACCTGAAGATGTTCGTTCCGCTGGACGACGAGGCGTTCCGGGCCAGCGGGGTGCTGTCGCCAGGGGGCACCGAGCGGTTTCTGAATGAGGTAAATGTTCCCCCTAAGCCTCCGACCGCCGAGGACGAGTCCCTGGCGTCGTTCGTGATCCGGCGATTCGGGGAGGAAGCCCTGAATTTCATCGTGCCCATCGCGGCGGGCATCTACGTGGCGAATCCTTACGAACTGAGCATGCAGGCCGCCTTCCCGCAGTTCCTGAAAATGGAGCAGGACTACGGCTCGCTGATCACCGGGAGTCGGGCGACCCCACGGGCCAGCGGGCCTATTTTCATGTCGTTCCGGGAGGGCATGGGGGCCCTCCCGGCAGCCATCGCGGCGAAACTCACGGGTGAAGTGCGGCTGAACACGCCGGTTTTGCGCGTTCACCCGGACGGCGTCACGCTGGCGGGCGGCGAGAAGGTGGCCGGGAGTGGTGTGATCCTGGCCCTGCCGGCGTGGTACGCCGCGCCCATGCTGTCGCAGGGGTTCCCAGAAACCGCGCAGCTGGTCGGCGAACTCAGGGCCAACAGTTCCGTCGCGGTGACCCTGGCGTATCGCCGGGAGGACATCGAGTTCGACATGAACATGCACGGCCTGCTGGTGGACGCCAGTGAGGGCATCCCGCTGAAGGCCATGACCGTTCACAGCGCCAAGTTGCACGGCCGCGCCCCCGAAGGCCACGTTCTGGTGCGCTGCTTTTTCGTCGGGCTGGAACCTATGGCCGCCTACCGTGAAGCGGTCAAGGAAGTCGGGCGCCTGCTGGGGGCGAAAGAAGCCCCCCTCGACCACTGGTACGGTGATTGGCGCGGCAAAAACCCCGCCTATCAGGTCGGTCACCTGGAACAACTGGCCCGCATCCGCCAGAGCCTGCCCCCCAACGTGAAAATTGGCGGCGCCAGTTTCACCGGCGTCGGCATTCCCGACTGCGTGAACGCCGGGCGCACGATGGCGCGGGAAGTGATGATCCTGCGGGCCGCAGAGGCCTAGCAGAGGAGGTAGGGAAAAGGGGAAGAGAGAACGTTGTTTCCGCTCTTCCCCTTTCGCATGCTCCCCGTTACTTCCGTTTCAGTGCCGCGTCCCGGTAGAACTTCTCGATGCCCAGCGCAATGGTCTGCGCGAAGCGTTCCTGTCCGGTGGGGCTCATCATCAGGCGCAGGTTGGCCTTGTCGGTCAGGAAAGCCATCTCGATCAGGATGCTCAATTGCGTGGTGGGGCGGGTCAGCGCCAGGTTCTGGTAATGGATGCCGTCGTTTCCCACGTCCGGCATGGTTTTCAGGAAGCTGCCGAGGACACTGTCGGCCAGTTCGCGGGCCTGCGGGTGGTAGTAGTACACGCCCGCGCCGCGCCGGGTTTTCGGGTCGACGCCGTCCGGCAGGGCATTAGCATGAATGCTGACCAGCAGGTCGGCGTTTTTCTCCTCGGCCAGCAGCGGGCGGTTGTAGATGGGCACCGTCGCGTCGCTGTCGCGGGTCAGGATCACGTTCGCGCCTTTCTCTTTCAGGAGGGCCGCGACGCGTAGGCCCACGGCCAAGTCGATGCCTTTCTCGGGGACGCGCAGGGGGCCGGCCCCGCCGTTCTCGGTGCCGCCGTGTCCGGGGTCGATGACGATGGTGCGGCCCTGTAGCGGGCTGCGGACGTCCAGTTTCGGGGCGTCTTTCACGCGCAGGGTCAGCACGTTCTGGTCGTCGTAGGTGGCGTCGTAGCCCCAGGGCTGGCCTTTCAGATCCACATGCACGCGGGCCACGCCGTCGGCGTCCTGCCACCAGCGCACGTCCCTCACGGTGCCGTCCGGGAAGTCCGACACGATGTAATCCACGTCCGCAATAGTGTGGTACAGGCGCAGGTCGAAGCTCGAGGTCTGCTCACCGACCTGCTGTTCCACCGTGAAGGGCACTTTTGCCGGCAGCAGCAGTTGCACGGCGCTGAAGTCTGCCCCGCGTTTCACGTTGATGTTGGTGAAGATGGCGCGCGGCAGGGGCGTACCTTCCGGCTTCAGGGTCAGTGTGGATTTCGGTGCATTGAGGGTCAGGGTGCTGCTCGCCTGCACAGTGTACGTGCTGCCTTCCTCGCCCACGATCACGGTCTGGGCGCCGGGGCGCGGGTACACCACGTAGTTGCGCCCGGCGCCGTTGCGCCACACGAACGTCCCCGCCTGAATGCCGCGCCCCGGAATGGCGGCGGTCACCTCCGCGACCCTCGGCCCGGTGTTCGTGACGCTCAGTTTGCCTTTGGTGCCGGCGCTGGTCGTGGTGCCGTCCGGGGCGGTCAGGCTGAACGTCACGGGCGTGGCGGCCAGCTGCGCCGGCAGCATGAATGTCCCCGCGTACTGGCCCGCCTTGCCCTCGACCATCGGGAACGGCCCCAGATCCCCCACCTTGAAGGTCGCTTTACCGCCCGCCGTGCCGGTGAAACTCACGGGAACGCCGCGCATCTCCAGGTTCGTGGGTTGCAGATACGCGACCCGGTCGACGGCCGGCAGCGCACTGTCCTCCACGATCTGCGCCGCGCCCGTCAGGGTTTTCGGGGGCGTGCTGGTGATTCTCAGTTCCCGCGTGCTGGTCTGCCCGTTCAGGGTGGAGGAGAGGGTCAGGGTGTTCTCGCCTTCCTTGAGCGGCACCCACTCGATAAACAGGCCGTCCGCGCCGACCAGGGTGGGCATGCCGCTGATGCTGAGGGTCGCGCCGGGTTTCACGCTGCCTTCTATCAGCACATGATCGAAAGCCACGGCGTACTTATCGCCGGGATACGCGATGTAAATGGCTTCGTCGCTGACCGGGGCCAGGATCGACGCGGGTGCGGGGGGCGTGGCGGTCTGGGCGGCACTGACGCTGAAGCTGGTGAGCAGCAGAGAACTGAGCAGAAATTTATTCATGATGACCCCCGAAGATTCGGATGAGGGAGGGCGCACGAGTCGCTGCCCCGCACCTTCCACCCTAAATGTAATATTGACCATATGCACGCCAAATTTTCTTGACGTCGCCCCGCCGCAGCGACTAGTATTCGACTCAAGAATCTTCTCAGGTTCCCTTAATTCGGCCTCACGTCAGGTGAGGTGGACGCTGTTTCCTGCCTTGTGGCTTCCAGTGTGAAGTCCGGGCGCCTACCGACAGGAGTGGAGTGAAGTCATGATTCTGAAGACACGCAAGCGCAAGAGCGTTGCCCTCGGGGCAGCCCTGGTTCTCAGTGGCCTGCTGGTGGGCTGTAACCCTGCCACCACGCCCGACCCCGGCACCGGCAACCCCGGCACCGGCAACCCCGGCACCGGCAACCCCGGCACCGGCAACCCCGGCACCGGCAACCCCGGCACGCAACCGCCGGCCAACAGCTACCCGGTGGGCAACGGCACCATCACGGGCACCGTGGTCGACCAGAACATCGGGGCCGCGGTGGCCGGCAGCACCGTGACGCTTTACCACAACGGCCAGCTGGCCGGCACCTTTACCACCGACGCCAACGGCATGTTCACGGTCACCAAGATCGCCTCGGGCACCTACGACTTCAAGGCCCGCAAGGCGGGAATGGCCGGCAGTGACCTCTACGGCGTGGACGCCACCGCCGACACCACCAGCCTGAGAATCGTGCAGCGCCCCGCCTTCGATACCTCGGCGACCACTACGCCCGCCAAACTGGTCATCACGCGCGCCGACGGCAGCTCCATCTCGGGCACCACCTTCACCGACACCCTGGACTTCAAGGTCAAGACCGCGGCGGACTCCGACCACGTGCCGCCTGTTCGCATCGTGTACGCGCAGCTCGGGCGTATTCCCGGCAGTGCGGCGGTGACTTCCTCGACCACCACCAACAACTGGATCTACAACCCCGCGCAGGATCTGGTGGACGGCATGTTCGACACCGGGGGCGTCACGCTGCCCGGCAAGAACCAGCCCAACTTCCTGTCCGGGTACGGCACCGCCGCCGGGGAAAAAGTCTTCCTGAACATCATGGCGGTGGACTTCAACTACAACTACTCCACCTACAGCATTCCCATCATCCTGAAAACGACTTCCACGCTGACCAAGAACACCGTGCTGGCGCCTACCAAAGCTGCCGCCACCGCCTTCACCCTGAAACAGGAAGGTTCCTGGACGACCCCCTACGTCGCCCCCGCTAACGACGCTGCTGGTAACGCCGCCACGCCGGAAAACCAGGCCGCCCCCAGCGGTTCGGGCATCTACGTGGATGTGCGCTGGTGCTACACCGACCTGACCGACGCCGCCAAGCCCTACGCCTTCGACGTGGAACGCGCCACCGACGGCACGACCTTCCGCAAGATCGGCACGGTTTCGGGCGGCAACAACAAGAACTGCTCGGCCGACGCCCTGCAGCGCCCCTTCAACTACCGCGACAACAGCGCCGACCTGAGCGTCGGGAAGACCTACACCTACCGCGTGGTGGCGCGCGCCGCGAATACCGTGGCCAGCAACACCACCCAGACCACGCCCATCGGGCAGTTCCAGCCCACGCTGGTCTCTCCCGGCGACGAGGCGACCGGGGTTTCCCTGCGCCCCACCTTCGTGATCCGGCAAAACCAGCTGGCCATCGGTGCGGACGGCGCGGGCTACAACATCAGGCTGCGCGACCTCTACAACCTCACCGGCTACAACCTGCCCGGCTCTTCCCCCAACGCCCTGTTCCGGGTCGAGGAAGGCACCGGCGCCAGTGGCAACGGCATTCCCGCCGGTCAGTCCGTGGTCTACATCCAGTCCGGCAGCCGCCTGACGCCGCCGACCGAGGACAACCTGATCCTGACCGACACCGCCAGCGTGTTCCTGGAAAAGCCGCGTAACTTCTTCCCGGTGGACACCACCAAGCACGAGGTCAGCCTGCCCTTCTCGCTGCTGCTGGATTCGGACACCGCCGAGTTCAGCCTTCAGCCGCTGCGTCCCTACCAGTGGGCACTGTACTCGGCCATCGCCTACAAGTACGCCCCCAACGAGGATCACCGCGTCTCGGCCTACTCGGTGTACACCTGGCCGTCCACGTCCACACCCGTGCTGCCCATCGCCACGACCCGCGGCGTCAACCAGAACTTCGACTTCGTGACCGGGGACAAATGAGTCCCGCCCCCAGAGGACGAACCATGATGCGTAAACACTCCCTTCCCTTTCTTGCGGGCCTGACCCTCACGGCCCTCCTCGCGGGCTGCGGTCAACCCAGCGCCCCCACCGCCAGCCAGCCCGTCTCGGCCTCGCCCACCGGCCTGACCAGCGCCGGCTCACTGCGCTACGTACAGAACGAGGTGCTGGTCGGCTACACCGACGAAGCCTCGCTGCAAGCGGCGGCCAAAGCCATGAACGGTACGGTGCTCGACCGCCTGCCGGAAATTCAGACCGCCCTGGTGCGCGTCAGTGGCGACGCCCTGAAGGTCTCCGCCAAGGCGCGCGGCGTCTCGGGCCTGCGGTACGCCATCGTCAACTCCGCCGTGGCGAAAACCGACGTGGTGACCCACGGCGGCGCCCCGCTGGCCGCGCAGGGTGTGCCGTCCGACCAGATCTTCGACGAGCTGCCGCAGTACGCCCTCGACCCCCGGCACCTGAACGCCAAGGCCGCCTGGGACAAGGGCCTGACCGGCAAGGGCGTCATCGTGGCGGTCATGGACGACCCCGGCGACGTGACCCACCCGGATCTGGCCGCCAACTGGGCCGGCAAGGCGTACGACGCCTACGCCAACAAGACCTACACCAGCGGCGAAGCCTGGAAGAAACTGGTCGCCAGCGACTACGCTTCACACGGCACCTTCGTGGCCTCCAGCATCGTGGCCGTGAAGAACGGCAAGGGCATCGTGGGGGTCGCGCCCGAAGCGAAGTGGTACCCCATCATGATCAACCCCGCGCGCGAGGCCACCAACGAGTTCTACTCGGACTTCGCCATTGCCCGCGCGGCCATCTGGGCAGCGGCCAACGGTGCGCGGGTCATCAACAACTCCTGGGGCGGCGGCCTGGGCGTGGGCGCCACCAAGGACGCCTTCGATTACGCCATGGATCAGGGCATCGTGGTGGTCGCCTCGGCCGGCAACACCTACCAGGATCAGTTCCAGTTTCCGGCCGGCATGCCGGGCGTGATCGCTTCGGCTGCCCTGGACGGCAGCAACCGCCGCGTGACCTTCAGCACGGCGGGGCGCCACATCTCCACCGGGGCACCCGGTCAGGACGTGATTCTGGCCAACCCCACCTGGGCGGGCGGCGGCTTTGAACTGATTTCCGGTACGTCGTTCTCCGGCCCGTACACGGCGGGCGTGGCGGCCCTGGTGATCCAGAAGTGCCCCGAGGCCACGCCTTACCAGGTGCGCCGCGTGATGGAAATGAATGCGGACGGCAGCATCGGCACCAACCCGAACGGCTTTGACCGTGACACGGGCTGGGGCCGACTGGACGCCGGCAAGATCGCCGCCAACCTGAACTGCGCGGCGCTGCCCGAGAAGGGCGCCAACGTAGCGGTGGAGGTGGGCTACGTCGACCTGAAGGGCACCAGCCCCGGCATCTTCGCGGACGTGATGCTGCGCGGCAAAGGCATGCGCCCCGGCGACAACACCGACTCGACCCCCTGGTATTTCACCGAGACCAATGCCCAGGGCGTCGCGCGCTTCGCCGAGATCAAGCCCGGCACCTACGACGTGTACGTGGCCGGCACCGACCTCTCGGTGACGGGGGGAGCCAACGAAGACCGCGGCACGTATATAGGTACCCTGGTCGCCACCAGCGGTTCGACCTACTCGCGCCCGGACATGAAGCGCATCCTGGTGACCGGCACCTCGCCGGACCTGAACCCGGTCGATCCTTACGAGCCGAACGATACGCCCGAAACGGCCACGCCCATCAAGTACGGCCAGACCACCCAGACCGCCTACCTGTTCGGCAAGCCGCAGGACGCCGACTACTTCAAGTTCGAGGCCAAGGCCGGCGACAAGATCACGGCCGACGTGCTGGCCCGCGCGCGCCTCGGCGGCACGCTGGACTCCTACCTGTTCCTGCTCGGCCCCGACGGCAAGACCGTGCTGGCCGACAACGATGACCGTGGCGACCCGCGCATCGATCAGGACTCGGCGGTCAGCTACACCATCGCCAAGGACGGCACGTACTACCTGCTGGTCTCCAGTTGCGCCATCTCGTGCAACCCCGAGGCCCCGGAAGACGACAACAACCCCTTCAACAAGTACCAGTTGAAACTCGTCAAGAACTGAGCTTTCTCTGCAAGACGGGTGTGGTGGGCTGCAAGGCCGCCCGCCCGTCTTTTTGTTGTTCTGATCTGGCGTCTGCACGCGGGGCTTCCAGTTCCGCGCGGACAGGAAGCTGAAGCCCGGCGGCATCGGCCAAAGCGCCGGGGTGGGGAATTCGGCACTGTGTTGGGCAGGCTGTTCGGCACTGTGCGGGTCAGCACTTTTGCCGGTCTGGCAGGGTATACTCGCGTGTCATGTTCCGTGTTCTCAACCAGATGTTCGATACCAACAAGCGTGACGTGGAGAGGATCTTTAAAACGATCGTGAATCCCGTCAACGCCCTTGAAGAAGAGACGATGAAAGTCGAGAATCTCGCCGAGGCCTTCATGGCCCTGCGCCGCCGCGTGCTGGAGGGCGGCGAGTCCCTGGACGACGTGATCGTCCCGGCCTTCGCGTTGATCCGCGAGGCGGGCCGCCGGTCTATCGGCAAGCGCCACTACGACGTGCAGCTCGTGGGCGGGGCCGCATTGCACCAGGGCCGCATCGCCGAGATGAAAACCGGCGAGGGCAAGACCCTGGTGGCCTCACTGGCGCTGTCACTCAACGCGCTGGAAGCCAAAGGCTGCCACCTGGTCACGGTGAACGATTACCTGGCCCGCGTGGGTCAGGAGGAAATGGGGCTGCTGTACCGCACCCTGGGCCTCACGGTGGGCCTGTCGACCCGCGACCTTCAGCCCATGCAGAAGCAGGAACAGTATGCCTGCGACATCACCTACGTCACCAACAGCGAACTGGGCTTCGATTACCTGCGCGACAACATGGCCCAGAGCCGGGAGGCGCTGGTGCTGCGTGCCGATCACCCGCTGCACTACGCCATTGTCGACGAGGTCGACAGCATCCTGATCGACGAAGCCCGCACGCCGCTGATCATCTCGGGCGCAGCGGAAAAAGCCACCGACCAGTACTACGTCATGGCCAAACTCATCCGGCGTCTTCAGAAGGGCCAGCCCGCCGAACCGGGCGTGCGCACCGAACCCACCGGCGACTACACCATCGAGGAAAAAAACAAGGCCGTGCACCTCACCGAGCAGGGCATCAGCAAGATCGAGCGCCTGCTCAGCATTCCGGACCTGTACAGCCCTGAGGCGATGGACAAGGCCCACATGATCACCCAGGCCATTCGCGCCCAGGAGCTGTACCACCGCGAGAAGGAATACATCGTGAACGCCGAGGGCGAGGTCATCATCGTGGACGAGTTCACCGGGCGCAGCATGCCGGGCCGCCGTTTCGGTGAGGGACTGCACCAGGCCATCGAGGCCAAGGAAGGCGTGAAGATCGAGAACGAGAATCAGACCCTCGCCACCATTACCTACCAGAACTTCTTCCGCCTGTACGACAAGTTCGCTGGCATGACCGGCACCGCCAAGACCGAGGAAAAGGAATTCCTGGACATCTACGGCAGCGACGTGCTGGTGATTCCCACCAACCGCCCGGTGGTGCGTAAGGACGCCGAGGATCAGGTGTTCATGACCCGCGAGGGCAAGTACAACGCCGTGGTGAAAGACGTGCAGGAGGTTCACGCGCAGGGCCGCCCCATCCTGATCGGCACCGCCAGCATCGTGACCAGCGAACAGATGAGTGCCAAACTCAACGAAGCGGGCATTCCTCACAGCGTCCTGAACGCTAAATTCGAGGCACAGGAGGCCGCCATCATCGCGCAGGCGGGCCGCAGCGGCACCGTCACCATCGCCACCAACATGGCCGGGCGCGGCACCGACATCAAACTCGGTGGGGACGCCGAATTCGTGCTGGGTCAGGCGCTGGAAGAACAGCTCGGCATCAGCCGTTTCGCCCCGGAGGCCGAGGCGTTCCTCAAGGCCATCAGCCGGCAAGACCCGGCGGCGCTGGAACTGGGCCTGAAAATCCCCGGCATCACCCCTCAGTTCGTGCAGCAGGCCCAGCAGCTTCAGGCCGACACCATCGCTGACCACGCCCGCGTGCAGGAACTCGGCGGGCTGCACATCATCGGCACCGAACGCCACGAGTCGCGCCGCATCGACAACCAGCTGCGCGGCCGCGCCGGGCGTCAGGGCGACCCCGGCAGCAGCCGCTTTTTCGTGTCGTTCGAGGATGACCTGATGCGCCTTTTCGCCAACGAGCGCGTGGTGAACATGATGGGCCGCCTGGGCGCAGACGACACCGTGCCGATTGAGGCCAAGATGGTCACCGGGGCCATCGAGAAGGCGCAGGCCCGCGTGGAAGACCGCAACTTCGGCACCCGCAAGCAACTGCTCGAATTCGACAACGTCATGAGCAAGCAGCGCGACACGGTGTACGCCCAGCGCCGCGAGGTGCTGCTGGGGCCTGACGAGGACGTCGAGGAATCGACCGAGGGCATGATCGCGGACTTCGTGGACTTCCAGCTGGCGAACTTCCTGCCCATCGACCTGCCGCACGAACAGTGGGACATTGATGGCTTGAGGGCCGCTATGGTAGACGCCGTTCCGCAACTGGAGGGCTTCGATTTCGATTCGCTGCGCAGCAACACGCCCGCCGAGGCGCAGGATCGCCTGCTGGGGGCGGTGGCCGACGCCTTCGACGCCCGCAAGGAAGAACTGGGCCCCACCATGCTCAACAGCCTCAGCCGTTACGTGCTGCTGCAAACCGTCGACCAGCACTGGAAAGAGCATCTGCACGGCATGGACGTGCTGCGCCAGGGCATCGGGCTGCGTGGCTACGGCCAGCGCGACCCCTTCACCGAGTACAAGTTCGAGGCTACCAACATGTTCAACGACATGATCGACAACCTCAAAACGGAAGTCACCAAGTACATCTTCCGCATGCAGTTCGGCCAGACCGGCTAAAACTTACGACCAGCATCTAGGGTGAAGGTGCTGGTTTTTGTATACCACCTTTGATAACTGGAGTTAACAAACAAGATTGTCGGCATTTAAAGGGGGGGATTTCCCCATTGAGTGCCAACAATCTTTCGAGCTTCATTCCGTGCGTTCCGGCTTCAACCCCTGACGCTCCATCACCGCGAGCAGATGCGGCTCGCGTTTTTCCATGCTGCCGCCCTCAGCGAAGTAACTTTTCAGCAATCTGGCCCACTGGCCGGGTCTGCCGGGCCGGTGGGCAATGGGATTCATGATCTCGGTGGCGGCGCGGAGTTCTTCGGGCGTGCCGTCCCTGTACGTGTTGCGGTGAATAACCAGCGGCCGGGGCAAGCGTGGCCTGAGCGGCGTGTCTTCTGCCGAGCGCCCCACTGTCAGGGCGGCGAAGGGCAGAACACCCTCGGGCAGCTTCAGCACATCGCATAGAGCGTCCAGGTTGTTCATAACTCCGCCGATCCAGCAGCCCTGGTAGCCCAGCATTTCTGCGGCGGTCAACAGGTTCTGCCCGGCCATCACAGCGTCCCCAATGCCGAAGTGAACGGCGATGGCAGGCCAGCTACCGGGAGCAATGGCGTTGGCTTCCAGAATCTTCTTGACACGCCTCCCGTCGGCACATACGACGAAAGCCTCCGAGGAACTGGCAATATGGGCATTCAGCGTCAATTCGGCCACGGTTTGCCGCAGAGGCTGGTCATCTAGGTGAATGAACGAGTACAGCTGCGCGGTGGCGTCGGTAGGGGCGCGCTGCGCAGCGTACAGCACCGCGTCAAGGTGTTCGCCGGGCATGCGCAGGGGCGTACCGTCCGCATTTGTGAGGTAATGGCGGGTGGTGCGGTGATGATCATAAAAAGCGCGAACGGCTTCGGGACTCAGATAATCCGCCATACCGAGCATCATGACAGTTCGATCAAAATTATAAGAAACAAAAAATTCACGCCAGGGTTTAATCGTGAAGCTATTCACTTATTAGACAGAGGAAAAGGCGGCGCTGAGGCCGCCCATTCCGATTAAGCCTGGGGCTGCTGAAGTTGCGGGCCAGGCACGTAGCCTTCGAGGGTGGCGTAGTCGTCCTGGAAGTGCATCAGGACGCCGCCGAACAGCGTGTCGAAGGTTTCCTGCGGCATTTCGGCCAGGGTGGGGTAGAAGCCCACGTACTCCAGCCACACGTTGCCGTCGGTGTCGATGCTGCGGGCAAAGGCGCGCTCGCGGTTGCGGTCGTTCAGCATCATGGCCACTTCATTGCGGCGATCCTGGTACTGCTTCTGGGTCACGCAGGTGACTTCCAGGCGGCTGGTGTTGTTCGGGCCGTCGTTGACCGACACCAGCACGGCGGCGTCGCCCATCTCGAAGCGCCAGCCCATGCGAATGAAACGCTGGCCGTTGTTCTCTTCCATGTCCAGCTGGACTTCTTTTTCCTTCAGGTATTTGGCCAGGGTATCCAGGGTAAGCAGAGCAGTTTCCATTATCGATCCTCCTAAGATCAGAACACTTCAGTGGAGCTGAGTGTGGTACAAACCCGAACAATTCTAACACCACTGGACTCAAGGCACCTGACAAGCGCGGTACACCCCAGCGAGCATTAAGGCCGGGGCAGCACCGTGAGGCTGACCGGCGCGACGCCCTGGCGCGTGATGCCCAGCGCCCGCGCCGCCGTGGTCGACAGATCGATGATCCGCCCGCCACCGTTGAACGGCCCCCTGTCATTGATCTTGACCACCACACTGCGCCCGGTGGCCGTATGCCTGACCCGAACCCAGGTGCCGAACGGCAGGAAGCGGTGCGCCGCCGTCATGCGCGTGGCGCGGTCGGCCCGCCCGCCGTAGAACACGGCGTAGCCCCGTTGAAAGACCGACTGGGGTGTGGCCGGAATGGTTTTCGCGCTGACCCGCTGCGCGGAGCCCGAACTGAAAAGCGCGCCCGAGGCCAGCACGGCCAGCATGACCCCTTTCAAACGTTCTCCTTGGGCGAGTGGCTCATTACGCGGTAGCCGTCCTCGGTGACCAGCACCAGATCCTCGATGCGCACGCCGCCCACGTCCGGCAGGTACGCCCCCGGCTCGATGGTAATGATCATGCCCGGTTTCAGCACGTCCTCACTGCTGCCGCGCAGGCCCGGAGCCTCGTGAACGTCCAGCCCCACCCCGTGCCCCAGCGAGTGCGCGAATGCCTCGCCCAGTCCATGCCCAGTCAGTATGTCGCGGGCCAGCTGGTCGAGGTCGGCGGCCCGCACGCCCGGCTTCACCGCTTTGACGGCTGCTTCCTCGGCTTCCAGCACGGCATGATAGACGCGGCGCATCTCGCCCGAGGGCGTGCCGATGGCGACCGTGCGCGTCATGTCGGAGTGGTATCCGTTCAGCCTCGCGCCCATATCCACCGTGACCAGTTCGCCGTCCTGCATGACCCGCATGGACGCTGCGCCGTGCGGCATGGCCCCACGCGGGCCACTCGCCACGATCACGTCGAACGCATTCTCTGCTCCTTCCTGGCGCAGAAAAGCCTCGATGGCCAGGGCCACGTCCCACTCGCGCACCCCCGCCTTGATCATCGGGCGGGCGTGCGCAAACGCTCGGTCGGCCAGATCTTGCGCCGCCTGCACCGCCGCGATTTCTTCCTTGCTCTTCACGGCCCGCAGGCCCTCGATCACGCCACGCAGCGGCACCAGGGTCGCGTCCGCCCAGTACTTGCGCAGGTCTTCCAGATTCGCCACCGTCAGGTGCTCGGCCTCGAAGCCCACGCGCTGCCCCTTGACGCTCTGCGCCGCCAGCTCGTACGTTTCCGGCGGGCGGGCAATGAGCTGTGGCAAGCGAGACTCGTCGCGCGCCTGCACGGTGTAGCGCGCGTCGGTGAACAGCGTGGCCTCCTGCGCCGTGACCAGCACCTTGCCGTCTTTGGGGTGCGTGAAGCCCGAAATGGCCCGGACATTCGACGGCCCACTGATCCACATGGCGTCCACACCGGATCGCTGCATGGCCTCCCGCAAAGCATTGATGGTCATGCAAGGAAACTAGCATGCGGCCTGGAGCGCGTGGCATGCCCCTGTTGGCCAAAGCGTGTCTAGCAAGGGGCCAGATGTGAACTTCATCAGAGGTCATCCCCCGCGGAAGTGGCCGCCTCGGTGAATCCCGGCCATACGCCGCCGTTGAGCGCTACCCCTTATGCCCAGTCTGTTCCCACGCTGGGAACAATGCCAGCGGGCTTGAGGGGCGGCTTATACTTTGAACTCGGGAAAAAAGTTGAACTGCCACCTAGTGGCGACCCATTCAAGGAGGAGAAGACCGTGAAACTTCACGAGTATCAGGGCAAGGAACTGCTGCGCCAATTCGGCGTGAACGTCCAGGAAGGCAAGGTCGCCTACACCCCCCAGGAAGTGCGCAACATCGCGCAGGAGTATGCCCAGCCGGTCGTCGTCAAGGCGCAGGTTCACGTGGGCGGGCGCGGCAAGGCGGGCGGCGTGAAATTCAGCCCCACCGTCGAGAAAGCCTACGAGAACGGACAGAACATCCTGGGCATGGACATCAAGGGCCTCACCGTGAACAAGGTGCTGGTCACCAAGGCCGTGGACATCGATAAGGGCAAAGAGTACTACGTCGGCATGATCGTCGACCGCAACGTGCAGAGCTACACGCTGATGGCCTCCGCCGAGGGCGGTATGGAAATCGAGGAAGTGGCCGCCGCCACCCCCGAGAAGATCATCAAGTACCGCGTCGACCCGGTGAAGGGCCTGCAACCCTACGAAGCCCGCCAGATCGCGCTGCAGGCCGGCTTTCAGGGCAACCTGAACAAGATCGCCGACATGATGGTCAAGATGAGCAAGGCTGCCTTCGAGCGTGACGCCGTGCTGGTCGAAATCAACCCGCTGTTCGTCGGTGAGGACGGCGTGCCCGTGGCGCTGGACACCAAGTTCGAGATCGACGACAACGCCATGTACCGCCACGCCGACCTCGCCAGCTACCGCGAACTGTCCGAGGAGCACCCCCTGGAAATCGAAGCCAGCCAGCACGGCTTCGCCTACGTGAAGCTGGAAGACGGCAACGTGGGCGTGCTCGGCAACGGCGCCGGCATCGTGATGACCACGCTGGACGTGGTGAACCGCGCGGGGGCCAAACCCGCCAACTTCCTCGACATCGGCGGCGGCGCCAAGGCCGACATTGTGTACAACGCCGTGAAGATCGTCAACAAAGACCCCGATGTGAAGGCCATCTTCATCAACGTCTTCGGCGGCATCACCCGCGCCGATGAGGTGGCCAAAGGCGTGATCCAGGCCCTCGAAGAAGGCATCCTGACCAAGCCCGTGCGTATGCGTATTGCCGGCACCGCCGAGGACGAAGCCAAGGCGCTGCTGGCCGAGAAGAACAGCGACCTGATCAAGATGTACCCCACCATGTTCGAGGCCGCCGAAGTGGCCGCCAGAGAAGCCAACGCTGCGGAGGGCAAATAAGATGGGCATCCTCGTCAACAAGGACAGCAAAGTCATCGTGCAGGGCATGACCGGCAGTGAAGGCGCCAAGCACAGCCGCGCCATGAAGGAGTTCGGCACCCAGGTCGTCGCGGGCGTCACGCCCGGCAAGGGCGGGCAGACCTTCGAGGGGTGGCCCATCTACAACAGCGTGCGCGAGGCCAAAGAGAAACACGGCGCGGACGTGAGCATCATCTTCGTGCCGCCCGCCGGGGCCGCCGACGCCGTGCTGGAAGCCGCCCACGCCGGCATTCCGCTGATCGTGCTGATCACCGAGGGCGTGCCCACCGTGGACATGATGCGCGCCGTGCAGGAAATCCGCGACCTTGACGAACTCAGCCGCGCCCAGGGCGGCAAGGGCATCCGCCTGATCGGCGGCAATTGCCCCGGCCTGGTCACCAACGGCGAGTGCAAGGTCGGCATCATGCCCAACCGCATTTATGAAAACAAAGGCCGCATCGGCCTGATCAGCCGCTCGGGCACTCTCACCTACGAGGCCGCCAAACTGCTGAACGACGCCGGCATGGGCACCAGCACCACCGTCGGTATCGGCGGTGACCCGGTGATCGGCACGACCTTCGCGGACGTGCTCCCCATGTTCGAGGCCGACCCCGACACCGACGCCGTGCTGGTGATCGGCGAAATCGGCGGCGCCGACGAGGAAGCTGCCGCCGAGTACATTGCCCAGAACATGAAGAAGCCCGTGGTGGCCTTCATTTCCGGTCGCAGTGCCCCCAAGGGCAAACGCATGGGCCATGCCGGCGCCATCATCATGGGCGACGTGGGCACCCCCGAAAGCAAACTCGCTGCCTTCAAGGCCGCGAACGTGCCTGTGGCCGACACCATGCCCGAGATGATCGACATGGTCAAAGCCGCACTGAACAAGTAAAAGCTGGCTCTCACGGTGGGACGTGGCTTCGGCTGCGTCCTTTCTTTATTCACCGCTTCATGAACCGATCGTCACTTAACGTCACATCGGCATCAGCCGAACTCTTACAATAAAGGTATGAAGAGTCGTCTCCTTGCCCTCAGTACCCTGCTTCTTGCCGCTTCGGCCTCGGCAATCAGCATTGCTGGTTCCGTGCAGGGAAGTGCCCCCGCCGATCTGCGCGTGAGTGCGTGGGCTGTCACGGCTTTCGGGCAGCCGGTGGCGGAACTGGTCAGCGCCCCCGTGAACGGAAAGACCTTTCAGCTGGTCTTACCTGAATCTGCGCCCCCGGCCCGCGCTCTGGTGCCGGTGGACAACCGCCTGTCGTGGCCGGGCCTCATCGACTTCGGGAAGGCCACGGCCAGTGCTCAGGCTGCCGAGCTGAAACTGTTCACCTACCGCGACGTGAACGGCGACGGCAAACGCCAGGAAAATGAGCCCCTCAAGGAAGTTCGCGCTCAGGTGGGCAAAGGGGAGTTGTTCGTGGTGTGGGCCAGCGCGCCCGTGACGGTGACGGCCAGCCGGAATTACAGTGCCGACCTCAATAAAGGCTGGAATGTGATGATGGTGGAAGTTCGCGGTGCGGTGGTCGTTAAACCGGTGGATGCCAAAACGAGCATTTCTTTAAATATTCAGTAAACCATGAATGGTCGCTCTCACTCCCCCTCGTGGGGATTTTTTGTTGCCATGAGGCTTTCCTGCCAACATTTTCCTGCGCCAGACTCATTTTGGTGTCAGGTGCATGTCAAGAAAGCCACCTAAGTTGAGCAGCGGAGGGATAAAAATGCTTAAACCATTGCTACTGACTGGAGCCATGCTGTTCGGTACAGGCCTTGCCCAGACTGCCCCCGCGCCCACGACCACCACCGTGAAAGTGCCGCAGACTGTGACGGACAAAGGCCTGCCTGTCCTTCAGGAGTTTCTGAAAGCCGGTGGAACGGTGCAGCTGCTGAAGGTTGCTGGCGCCGTGCCCAGCACAGTCAACGCCGGACGCCGTGAAGATAGAATTCCCGTTGAACAGTGGCAGAGTGGCCTCGCCCCCGCTTGCTGCCGTGGTGAACCGTCAGGCCGAGGCGCACACTCAGAATGGCCAGGCTCAGCCCAAAGATGGCAAAGCCGAGACTCCCGACAGACGAGGCGGATAAGGACGACAAAGGTGGGAAGCCCAGTGAAAACCCCGGCAATAAACCGGACAAGCCCACCACGCCACCCAAAGGCCCCAAAAAGTAACCCGCTAAGCCACTGATTAGCTGAAGGCTGCGAATCTCCCTCGATTCAGAGGAAGTCGCAGCCTTTCATCCTTTTCTACGAACCTTTCAGCACGGGCGCCGCTGGGCAATGGTCTTCACGTAAGCCTCCAGATAACGTGGCACGATCAGGCGCGGGTGAAACCGCGTGATGGCGGCCTCACGGGCGGCCTGTCCCATGCGCTGGTAGACGTCGCGGCTGCGCAGAATTTTCAGCGCCGCGTCCGCCATCGCGTCCACGTCGCCTACATCCGTCATGAAGCCGGTCACGCCGTGCTCGACCACCTCGGGAATGCCCCCGGCACTGGAGGCGACCACCGGCACTTCACAGGACATGGCCTCCAGCGCCGCCAGGCCGAAGCTCTCGTTGCTGCTGGGCAGCAGGAACAGGTCGCTGATCCCCAGGATGGTCTGCACGTCCGGAAAGGAACCCAGGAAGGCCGTGCGGCCGATCACGCCCAGTTCTCGCGCCAGGTCGAAGGCCCTGGGACGCTCCGGGCCGTCCCCGATCATCAGCAAGCGGGCGGGAATTTCGCTCGACACCCGAGCAAACACCTTGACGACATCCTCTACGCGCTTGACCGGGCGGAAGTTGCTCACGTGAACGATCAACGCCTCGTCTGGGTGCGCGAATCTTGCCCGCACCGCCGGATCAGTAATCCGCACGAAGCGGTCACTGTCCACGAAGTTGTAGATCACCTCGATGTCCCGGTCGACGCCGAACACTTCCCGCGTTTCGTTCGCCAGAAACTGAGAAACGGCAGTCACGTGGTCACTGCGTTCGATGGCGTGGCGTGTGGTGTGCTTGAAAGTGGGTTCGGCGCCTACCAGGGTGACATCCGTGCCGTGCAGCGTGGTCATGACCCGCGTTTTGCAGGTGATGGCCCTTGCATGGTTCGCCGCCGTGGCGTGCGGAATGGCGTAGTGGGCGTGCGTGAGTTGAATGCCGTGTTCCAGAATGACTTCGGTCAGCGTGTTGGCCGCCGACAACTCCGGGAAGGGTTGCTCGAACAGGGCGTAAGCGTAGCCGCTCACCTGGTGAAAGTAAGGCCCGCGAAAGCCGCCATGATGCCCCATCAGCCGAAAGGGCATGGCGGTTCCGACAAAATGTACCTCGTGTCCGGCGTCGGCAATTTGCAGGCCCAGTTCCGTCGCGACCACCCCGGAGCCCCCCGCGCCCGTGTGGCACAGCACTGCGATTTTGAGTGAATCAGACGTCATGAATGCCGAGTATAGGTGCCAGGCGTCAGTTGCACTTCAGCTTTATAAGAGGAAACAAAAAGTTCACGGGAAGGTTTAATCGTGAAAATATTCACTTACGAATAATTGTTGGATCATTCTTGGTATCGTCAGTCACGATGGTGCCTGATAAAGGCCATCGTCGGTGTGGACATTGACAGCCATCAGGACGAAAAAGGGGAGAGGACGCTTCCCCTCCCCGCTCAGCTTGAGTTTCAGATGCCGGTGGTGCTGCCGTCGCGTTCCAGTTTCGCCAGGTAAGCCGCGCCGCCCTCGACTTCAGCGGCGAAACCGCCTGCCTGACCGAATTCCATGACTTCCGCCAGCGTTTCGGACATGATGTACTCCTGCCACGCCTCGGCGGCGGCGCGGGCGTCCCCGCTCAGGTCGAGGTGCAGGGTGATGCGGTCGGAGACCTCGAACCCGGCTTTCTTGCGTCCGTCCTGAATGCCGCGCACCAAGTCACGGGCCAGGCCCTCCAGTTCCAGTTCACGGGTAAGCGCCGTGTCGAAGGCCACCAGATACCCGGCTTCCTCCAGCGCGGCATACCCTTCAGGGGATTTGGCGTCCACGAGCACTTCATCCGGCCCGAGTTCGAAGCGTTCACCGGCTTCGGTAACCACTTCAAAGAATTTCCCGTCACGCACGAAGCGGGCCACCTCGGAAGCGTCGGCGGCCTGCAGCGCGGCACGCACCTTCGGGACTTCCTTGCCGAACTTCTTGCCCAGCACAGGCAGGTTCGGGCGCAGCTGGTAAGTCACCAGTTCCGCGTACTGATCGAGCAATTCGACTTCCTTGACGTTCAATTCTTCCTTGATCTGCTCGGCGAAGCGGCCCAGGCTGGCAGTCTGCCCGGCGGTACGTGCCCTGAGCAGCACTTTCGGCAGGGGCTGACGCTGACGCAGGCCCGTCTGTCCGCGAACCGCGCGGCCCAGCGAAACGACGCGTAGCACCGCACTCATCTCATCCACCAGCGTCGGGGCAGCCAGAGCACTGTCCAGGGCCGGCCACTGGCTGAGGTGAACGCTCTGCGGCGCACCTGCGTCCACGCTGCGAACGAGGTTCTGGTACAGCTCCTCGGCCAGGAACGGCGTGAACGGCGCAGTCAGTTGCGTAACCGTCACCAGCGCGGAGTGCAGGGTGGCGTAGGCACTCAAATCCACGTTGCCGTCGCCCGTCCAGAAGCGGCGGCGGTTGCGGCGCACGTACCAGTTGCTCAGGTCTTCCACCACGAACTCCTGCAAGGCCCGGCTGGCTCCGGTCGGGTCGTAGTTGTTCAGGGTGTCCGTGACCGCCACGATCAGCGTCTGCGTCTGCGCGGCCAGCCAGCGGTCCACCTCGGGGCGCTCGCTGACGGGGGGCGCCGCGCTCAGGTCAGGTTTATCCAGGTTCGCATACAGCACGAAGAAGCTGTAGGTGTTCCACAGGGTCAGGAAGTAAGAGCGGAAGGCTTCCCCGATTACGTTCACGCCGACGCGGCGGGACAGCTCGGGCGGCGCGGACACGTAGGTGTACCAGCGGGCCGCGTCCGCGCCGTACGCGTCGAATACCTCCCAGGGATTCAGGATGTTGCCCTTGCTCTTGCTCATCTTCAGGCCCTTCTCGTCCAGGAAGTGCCCCGCGCAGATCACCGACTTGTAGGCCACCGAGTCGAACACCATCGTGCCGATCTGGTGCAGGCTGTTGAACCACCCGCGCGTCTGGTCAATCGCCTCGCTGATGTAATCCGCCGGGAACCCCCCGTTCTCGAACATTTCCCTGTTCTCGAAGGGATAGTGGTGCTGTGCGAAGGGCATCGAGCCGCTGTCGTACCACACGTCCATCACGTACGGCACGCGCCTGAAGGTCTTGCCGCCCTGCTCGAAAGTCACGTCGTCTACGAACGGCCGGTGCGGGTCGAAGGCCTCGGAGCGCACGTCCTCGCGCCCGCTCAGTTCCGCCAGTTCCTCGTAACTGCCGATGACCCGGTACTCGCCGTCCTCGGCCTCCCACACGGGCAGCGGCGTGCCCCAGTAACGGTTACGGCTGATGTTCCAGTCGATCAGGTTCTCCAGCCACCCGCCGTACCGTCCATTCTTGATGTGCTCCGGGTGCCAGTCGATGGTCTGGTTCAGTTCGATCAGACGTTCTTTCTTGCTGGTGTTGTTGATGTACCAGCTTTCCGTCGCGTAGTACATCAGCGGCGTGCCGCAGCGCCAGCAGTGCGGGTAACTGTGGACGAAATTCTTTTCCTTCCACATGAAGCCCCGCCCACGCAGGTCACGGATGATGTCGGTGTTCGCGTCCCGGAAGAACACGCCCTTCCAAGGGCCGAAACGGTGCTTCCCTTCACTGTCCACGCCCACCAGCACCGGCCAGCCGTACTTGCGGCCCAGGCGCATGTCGTCCTCACCGAAACTGGGCGCGGTATGAACGATGCCCGTCCCGTCCGAATCGCTCACGTAGGTGTCTAAACCAGCGGCGTAAACGGGTTTCCCTTCCCCCTCGGCTTCATACGCCTCGGTGAACAGGGGAGAGTAGGTCAGCCCCTCCAGTTCGGTTCCCTTGAAGGTGTCGACCACTTCGGCTTCCTCGCCCAGCACCTCGTTTTTCAGCGTGGATGCGAGGATCAGCGTCCTGCCGTCCTTGTCCTTCGCGGCCACGTACTCGAACTCCGGGTGAATCGCCACGCCCACGTTGTAAGGCAGCGTCCACGGCGTCGTCGTCCACACCAGAAACGCCGTGTCCTGCGGCAATCCCAGTTTCTCGGGTTCCTTCAGGTCGAACGTCACATAGATGCTGGGATCCTGGATGTCCTTGTACCCGTCCGAAACCTCGGCGTTACTGAGGGTCGTGCCGTCCTTCGGGCAGTACGGGGCCACGCGGAACCCCTTGTACAGCAGGCCCTTCCTGTCCAGTTCCTTGACGCTCCACCAGATGCTCTCGATGTAGTCGCGGTGCAGTGTCATGTAAGGCTCATCCAGGTTGACCCAGAAGGCCATGCGCTGGGTGAACTTGCGCCATTCCGCCTCGTACTCGAACACCGTTTCGCGGCACTGCGCGTTGAATTTCTCGATGCCGTAAGCCTCCACGTCGCGCTTGCTGGCCAGGCCCAGCAGTTTCTCCACCTGAAGCTCGACCGGCAGGCCGTGCGTGTCCCAGCCGGCCTTGCGCGGCACGTGATACCCCTGCATGGTCTTGAAGCGCGGGAACAGGTCTTTCAGGCTGCGGCTTTCCACGTGGTGAATGCCCGGCAAACCGTTGGCGGTCGGTGGCCCCTCGTAGAAGGTGTAGAGCGGCCCGCCCTGGGTCTGCTCCAGACTCCGCTCGAAGATCTTGTGGTCAGCCCACCACTTCAGGGTGGCCTGCTCCATCTCCGGAAAACTGGGATTCTGCTGCACGGGCTTAAAAAGCGTGGTGGTTGAAGTCATATCTCCTCCGTCTAGGGGGTTGAGGGTTCAAGAAAAAAGGGGCGGTCACGCCAAGGGGAGGTCATCCGGGAACCTGCGCTGTTCAGTCGGCGTATCTAATCGACGATGAACAACTTCGCTCCTGTCGCGGTTCTTGATCGGTGCGGTTCAGCGCCGTCGGCGACCTGGTAACTGCTTCCAGGCGTCAGGGTAAATTCCCGTCCGTCCTGCAATTCCGTGACCAGTTCGCCTTCCAGCACCAGGAGGATGTGGCCTTTGCTGCACCAGTGATCGGCGAGGTAGCCGGGCGTGTACTCCACCATCCGGACGCGAATTTCGCCGAAGTGTCGGGTGCGCCAGAAAGCCCGGCCCGTCTCGCCGGGGTGTTCGGTCACTGGAATGCGATCCCAGTGGGTTGTGCCGAAGGGAATATCCGTCATTTTCATAGGTGGAACTCCGGTGAGCAGGTGGTCGGCGCAGGCCAGGGCCGTGTCATTCGCATGGTGGCAAGGCGGACTGGCGGCCAGAACGGGAGTCGAACGAAAAAGGAATAAAAAAAAGCCGCGCCTCAGCCTGTTTGCTGGGACGCGGCATGTCTGCTTTGCGTGGTACCACCCAACTTCACCCTTGCGGGTCTCGTTGCGGCCCTCTGTCGCGGGGTGTACGGACGGGTCTACTCAGGGGCCTTTTCTTCCGTCGGCGCGGGAGGTGATGTTCAGCTCTGGCCGTATGCGTCAGGCTCTCACCGTCCCTGACTCGCTGCTGCACCGGTTCCAGGCTTACTGTCCTCGCGTTCGCCTTGAAACTGTTCACCCCGAATTTCAGGGCTTCTTCCATCGTAGGGTTTCGGGCCGTGCGGGTCAATGTTCGGCTGGCTGAGTTGTCCATGTCAACAGCCCGCAGACAGTTGAGGCGTGTTGATGGAAAGGCCGGGCAACGGCACCGGGTGCGAGACAGTTCAAGCCTCCTGGGAAGCAACCTGTTTGGCTCTTTGATCTGACGGTGCAGCCCGGTTTTGACTGGGCAATTCGGTTGGCGTCCTCGTGACATGAAGGGGTATGCTGGAGGGACTCAGGACAGCCGACGGGTGGGTGAGCGCGTAACCGGCTTTCCGCCTGTTGCTGAAAAGGACGTGTGACATGGAATTTTTTATCGATACGGCGATCGTCGACGAAATCCGCGAAATCAACGAGTGGGGCGTGCTGTCGGGCGTGACCACCAACCCCAGCCTGATCGTGGCTTCCGGGCGCGACTTCCGTGAGGTGGTGCTGGAAATCGCCGAGATGGTGGGCGGGGCGATCAGTGCCGAAGTCACCTCGCTGGACGCGGCGGGCATGATCAAAGAAGGTAAAGAGGTCGCCGCCTGGCACAAGGACGTGGTGGTGAAACTGCCCCTGACACCCGCCGGCTTGCAGGCGTGCAAGGCCCTGACACGCGAAGGCATCAAAACGAATGTCACCCTGTGCTTCAGCGTGCCTCAGGCCCTGCTGGCAGCGCGTGCGGGCGCGACGTACATCAGCCCCTTCGCCGGGCGCGTGGACGATATCGGCTGGGACGGCATCGAACTGATCCGCCAGATCAAGGAAGCCTACGTGCTGGGCGACATTCAGACCAAGGTGCTGGCCGCGTCCATCCGCCACCCCATGCACGTGCAGCAGGCCGCGCTGGCAGGGGCCGACGTGGCGACCATCCCTTACAAGGTGTTCACGCAGATGATCAAGCACCCGCTGACCCAGGCCGGCCTGGACGGCTTCATGAAGGACTGGGCCAAACGTGCAGGTGCGAGCCCCGAAACGCCGGCCAGTGAAGCCGGCACCAACCCGCAGGCCGGCGGCGTCACCCCGCAGGGGCAACCCACGCAGGGAGGCTCGAAGCAGTGACCGACACCCGAGACACCCTGCCCTTCCACGAACTCCAGCAGAAGATCCTGCCGGAGCTTCACCTGATCGCTGCCGGGCTGGGCATCGAGAATTACCGCAAGTTGAGGAAGGACGCGCTGGCGCTGGCGATCATGAAGCACCAGGCCGACGCCGAAGGGCAGATCCTGGCGCGGGGTTACCTGGACATCAGCCCCGACGGCTACGGCTTCCTGCAGGCCGACCTCCTCGATCCGCAGAGCCGCAGCGTGCTGGTCACGGCGGGCCTGATCAAGCAGTTTCACCTGCGCACCGGCGACGAGGTCATCGGCCGCGCCCGCAAACCGCGCGAGAACGAGCGCTTCGGTTCGCTGGTGCGGGTGGAGGCGGTCAACGGTCTCGACCCGGACGCCGCCCGCCAGCGCCCGAAATTCGATGACCTGACGCCCACCTTCCCGGACGCGCAACTTGTGCTGGAAGACCCGGGCATGGACGACGGCCTGAGCCTGCGCGTCGTCGACCTGCTGGTGCCGATTGGCCGGGGCCAGCGTGCGCTGATCGTCGCGCCGCCTAAAGCGGGGAAAACCACGCTGCTCAAGAAAATCGCCAACAGCATCGTGAAGAACTACCCGGACGTGACCGTCATGGTGCTGCTGGTCGACGAGCGCCCCGAGGAGGTCACGGACTTCCGCGAGAGCGTGCAGGGCGCGCAGGTCATTGCCAGCACCTTCGACGAGCCGCCGCAGCATCACGTGCGCGTGGCCGAGTTCGTGCACGAACGTGCCCGCCGCATCGTGGAGGAGGGCGGCCACGTGGTCATTCTGCTCGACAGCATCACCCGCCTGGCCCGCGCCAACAACCTGGTGACGCCCCCGACTGGCCGCACGCTCTCAGGTGGTCTGGACAGCAACGCCCTGCACTGGCCCAAGCGCTTCCTAGGGGCTGCCCGCAATATCCGCGAGGGGGGCAGCCTCACCATTCTCGCCACCGCGCTGGTCGAGACCGGCAGCCGCATGGACGACGTGATCTTCGAGGAATTCAAGGGCACCGGCAATGCTGAGCTGGTTCTCTCGCGCCGCCTGGAAGAACGCCGCATTTTCCCGGCGCTGGACATCCTGAAGTCCGGCACGCGCCGCGAGGAACTGCTGCTGCAACCCGAGGTGCTGAAGAAAATGTGGCTGCTGCGCAAGGTCATTTCCGACATGGATCCCGCCGACGCCATGGAAATGCTGCTCACGCGCATGGGCAAGACGCGCAACAATGTGGAATTCCTGGCCTCGCTGACTGGCGGGTGACCGTGAGGGCAAGCCGCGGGAGGGGCCGGAGGTGACGCCTTTTCCCGCCTCTGCATTGCAGTTGCTAGTGGTGGACGATGACCGCCAGATCCTTGACCTGCTGGAATTGAGCCTCAGCCTTCAGGGCTTCAGTGTGACCACCGCCATCAGCGGTAACGAGGCATTGAAACTGGCCCGCCAGCGTCAGCCTTTCGACGTGATCGTCATGGACGTGCTGATGGCGCCGCTCGACGGTTTCGAGACCGTCAAATGCCTGCACGACATCCTGGGGGAGGCCCTGCCGCCAGTGGTTTACCTCTCCGGCCTCAACCGCGAGGAGGACGTGCCGCACTTTCCCGGTCACCGCTGCGCCTTCCTGGTCAAGCCGTTTCGCCCGGCTCAACTGGTCGCCCTGATCCGCGAGCAGGCCGCGCCAGAATCCTGAAAAACAGAATCCTGAAAAAGTTGACCCCTTTTCCGTCGAGAAACTGGCCCTTATCAGAGGGCCGCTTCTTTTTTATTCTGCTTGCATGACTTCACAGACTGGTTCTCCCCGCGTCAAAGAAGGGTTCGCCGAAATGTTCAAGGGCGGCGTCATTATGGACGTCGTGACCGCCGACCAGGCCCGCATTGCCGAGGCTGCCGGCGCCACCGCCGTGATGGCGCTGGAACGCGTGCCCGCCGATATCCGTCAGGACGGCGGCGTGGCCCGCATGAGCGACCCCAGCATGATCAAAGAGATCATCGCGGCCGTCAGTATTCCCGTCATGGCCAAAGTCCGTATCGGTCACTTCGTGGAGGCCCAGATTCTCCAGGCCATCGGCGTGGATTTCATCGACGAGTCGGAGGTGCTGACGCCCGCCGACGAGCAGTTCCACATCCTCAAGGACGGCTTCACGGTGCCGTTCGTGTGCGGCGCGAAGAACCTGGGCGAAGCCCTGCGCCGCGTGGGCGAAGGGGCCAGCATGATCCGCACCAAGGGCGAAGCCGGTACCGGCAATGTCATCGAGGCCGTTCGCCACGCCCGCACCGTGCTGGGCGACATCCGCGCCATCCAGTCGCGCCCCGCCGAGGAACTCATGACGGTGGCCCGTGACCTGCAGGCCCCCTACGAACTCGTGAAGTACGTGCATGAGCACGGCAAACTGCCGGTCGTCAACTTTGCTGCCGGGGGCATCGCCACGCCTGCCGACGCCGCGCTGATGATGCAACTGGGGCTGGACGGTGTATTCGTCGGCAGCGGCATCTTCAAGAGTGCCAACCCCGAACGCCGCGCCCAGGCCATTGTCAAGGCCGTCACGCACTACCAGAACCCCGACATTCTCGCCGAAGTCAGTGAAGACCTGGGCGCCCCCATGACCGGCATCAACATCGACGAACTCATCCCCGAAGAACGCCTCGCCACGCGCGGGTGGTAAGAGGAACCCAGAAAGTGGGTGGCAGGTTGCCAAGAAGTGCTGGGGGCGGCTCAAAGCCCGGGTTTCCAGTCACCTTCAACCTGCCACCCGCACCTTATTCTCAGGAGCAACAATGACCAAAATAGGCGTTCTGGCCCTTCAGGGGGCGTTTCGGGAGCACGTGCAGATGCTCCGTTCTCTTGGCGCAGAGACCCGTGAGGTACGTCTGGCGGGTGAACTGGACGGCCTGGATGGGCTGATCCTGCCGGGTGGAGAGAGTACCACCATGTGCCGTCTGATGACGGATTTTGACCTGTGGGAACCCGTGCGGGCGTTTCACACGTCTGGTGGAGCGTTGTGGGGCACCTGTGCCGGAGCCATCCTGCTGGCGAACACGGTGGAGGGTGTGAGTCCTCACCTGGGCGCTCAACCCAGCCTGGCGGTGCTGGACGTGACCATTCAGCGCAATGCCTTCGGGCGACAGGTGGATTCGTTCGTGGCGGACATTTCGGTAAAGGGCCTGGAGGGATGCTTCCCGGCAGTGTTCATTCGTGCCCCGGTTTTCACGCGGGTTGGCCCGGATGTGGAAGTGCTGGCCGACTGGGAAGGGCAAACCGTGCTGGTGCGTCAGGGACGGGTACTGGCGTCCTCGTTTCACCCAGAACTGAGCGAGGATGCGCGACTGCATGCAGTCTTTTTCGAGCTTTGCTCAAAGAAACAAAAAACTCACATGCCGGTATAATCATGAATCTTTTCACTTAGTAACATTACTTTTTGCTCTACCAGACACCCTCCGACCTTAGGTTATCTTGCAGGGATGGAAGTTCATTCCTTTCAGCAGGGCGGGATGAAGCTTCATTACCGCAGCACCGGCAGGGGAGACCCCATCGTCCTGATTCATGGCCTGAGTGGCTCGGCGGGCTGGTGGCGCTACAACGTGCCGGTGCTGGCGCTGAAGCGCCGGGTGTACCTGCTCGACCTGGTGGGGTACGGCCACGGGCGGCGGCAAAAGGCGCTGGGGGTCGAAGGAGATGTGCAATTGCTCTCAGCCTGGATGGAGGCGCTGAACCTGCAAGGCGCCGCCTTGATCGGGCACAGCATGGGCGGTCACCTTGCGCTCAGACTGGCCGAGCAGCAGCCCGAGCGGGTGTCTCACCTGGTGCTGGCGTGTGCGAGCGGCCTGCTCAAAGGCCCGCCCTGGCGTATGGCGCTACGCTTGCCCCAGGCGGGCTTGACGGGCCGGCCCTCGTTCCTGCCGCGCATCCTGTTCGATTCGGGCCGGGCGGGGTTGCCGAACCTGTGGCGCAGTGGCGTGGGCGTGCTGGCAGACGACGTGCGCCCTCGCCTGGCGCAGGTGAAGGCGCGAACGCTGGTGATCTGGGGAGAGCGGGACGTCGTGATTCCCAGCCGCCTGGGCCGCGCCCTGGCAGACGGCATTCCGGGAGCGCGGTACCTGGAGATTCCCCGCGCGGGGCATGTGGTAATGGTGGACGCGCCAAGGCAGTTCAACCGCGCGGTGCTGACATTCCTGCATGAAGGTCAAGAGTCTTGACCTGGCTTTCAGAGGAGAGGCCCTTGGGGAACGGGTCTTCCTGTTTCGGGCAGTCTCATTTCACCGAGGTCAATGGCCTGCGCACCCACGCACTGGTGGGCGGCGCGGGCGACCCGCTGGTGATCGTGCCGGGCCTGGGGTGCGCGTCGTGGATGTACACGCGCCTGGCGGGCCAACTGGCGCAGGAACGCACGGTCTACGTTTACGACCCGCCCGGCCACGGCTGGAGTGCGGGAACGTGGGCCTACCCCACACGGATCGAGCACCTAACCGCTCACCTGGCCGCCTGGTTGCGGCAGATGGGCCTGAGCGGCGCGGCGCTTTTGGGGCACTCGCTGGGAGGGGAAGTGATCCTCGACCTGGCAGTGCGTTGCCCCGGTGTGGCCGGAGCGCTGGTGGCCTGCGCCCCGACGGGCATCCCCGAGAACCCCAGCGTACCCATTCAACTGCTGCGCCTGCTGTCCGATCTGCCCCGCGAACGGCTGGAGCTGCTGCGGCTGGGATTTCATGCCTACTCGGTGCCCGGGGTGCGCCGCCTTTTTCTGCTGGCCTACGATCAGCGCCGTCACCTGACCGGGCCCCTGCTGGGGAACGTCACGCTACCCACCCTGCTGGTCAGTGCTGGCCGCGATCCGGTGGTTCACGCCTGGACGATTCGTGAAATTCAGCGGCACGTCCCGCAGGCCGAGGTGCAGATCATCCCTGGCGCGCCGCACGCCCTCACGGATGCCTGTCCGCATGAAGTGGCCCGGGTCACACTCGACTTCCTGAAGCGTCTTGAGTCCTTACGCAATAATTGATCATATTTTCTGCAGATCCAGCCATATAATCTACGCCAATAACTTCTGTCTAGTCCAGAACGCAACTTAATTGCCAAAGTGTTTCCAGTGGGACTACACTGTTGGAGACATGAGTGATTTCCCGACGGAACACGTGCTGCTCACCCCTGGCCCCACGCCCATCCACCCCCGCGCCATGCAGGCCCTCACGCGCCCCATGCTGGGCCACATGGATCCCGAAGTGTTCGCCCTGAACAGCGACATTCAGGCCGACCTGCGCGTCATGTACGGCACTGAACCGGAGACCTTCACCGCCCTGCTGGCCGGTACTGGCAGCCTGGGCATGGAAGCCGGATTCGCCAACCTGGTCGAACCCGGCGACGAGGTGCTGGTGTGCGCCAACGGCAGTTTCGGACGGCGCATGGCCGAAATGGCCGCCCGTTACGGCGCGAAAGTCCGGCTGGTGACCGCTCCCCTGGGCGAGGCCATCCGGCCCCAGGACGTGGCCGCGCAGCTCACGGACGACGTGCGGATGGTCGCCGTCGTTCATGGCGAGACGAGCACCGGCGTGCTGAACCCGGTGCCGGAAATTGCCGAGCTGGTCAGGTCAAGTGGCGCCCTTTTCACGGTGGACGCCGTGACCACGGCCGGCATGGAACCCTTTCACATGCGTGACTGGGGGGTGGATTACGCCTACACCGGCGCGCAGAAGTGCCTCTCGGCGCCTCCTGGCCTGGCGCCCATCGCCGTGAGTGAACGCGCCTTCGCCCGCTTCGGGGCCAGGCGTACCCCCACGCCGCTGTGGTACGGCGACCTGGGCGGCCTGCGCGACTACTGGGTGGATCACACCTACCACCACACCGTCCCGGTGAATCTGCACTTTGCCTTCCAGGCTGCCCTGTGTGCCGCCTTGGAGGAGGGCCTGGAACACCGCCAGCGCCGCGTGCGCCAGATGGGCCGCGTGATCACCCGCACCCTCGAGCCCCTGGGTTTTAGCCCCTATGTCCGCCGACCCGAGGAGCGGCTGCCCACCGTGCTGGCCCTGCGCCTCCCCGAAGGCTTTGACGACGCGGCAATCCGCGGGCAACTGCGGCAACGGGACATCAGCGTCACCGGCGGCCTGGGGCCAACTGCCGGCGTGATATGGCGCCTGGGCCTGATGGGCGAAAGCGCCCGCCCGGAGCCCTACCGCAGGCTGATGACGGCGCTGGGAGACCTGCTGGGCGACCGCGACCTCGCAGACCGCTACGAGCACCATCTGCAAGAGGAGACACGCGAACTCGTCAGCGTATAAACCGCCGCATGACCCGGGCGCTCAGCTCATGCGCCCGGTACGGATCACGTCCGCGATCACGGCGGGCAGGTTCCAGGCCATGATGTCGAAGGCGCTGGAGGAGTAGTCGTAAGGCACCTTGTGCAGCATCACCTTCGGCTTGCGGCCGATGCAATCGATAATCGCCACGTCCGCGCCCGGCTCGTGGTTCAGACTGAGGCCCACGCTGCCCGGATCGACGAATGTCGTGTCCCCGATCATCCGCATGAACGGCACGTGCGACCCGGCCACCACGATCACCCGCGCCGACAGTTGCTCGGCCAGGTCTTCCAGTTCACGTTCGCTGGCCATCAGGTCGAGGCGCTGCTCGGGGTCGTGCGGACTGCCGTGAAAGTACCGCACCTTGCCGACCGGCGTCATCAGCCGGCCGCCCGGGGGCAGGCGGCGCAGGTACTCCAACTGCTCGGGGGCCAGGGTCTTTTTCGTCCACTGCAACACCTGATCGGCAATGCCCTTGCGGCTCTCGCGCTCGCCGAACTCCATCGCCACGCGCAGGTCACTGCTGCCCAGCCCCACCGGCCAGCCCTCACGCCGCACGAAATCGATCACCGGGCCGGGACTCGCGCCGTAGCCCACCAGATCGCCCACCACGATGACCTGATTCACGATGTTCTCGGACAGGAAGCGCTTCACTGCCGTCAGGGCGTGAATGTTTCCGTGAAGGTCACTGATGAAAGCCACTCTCAAAGTGCTGCCCATGCTAAACGAAAACCCCCCGCCGCGCACCCCCTCCCCCCACGCCTGCGTATCATGCGGGGCATGCCGCCGCGAACCGCCCGCCTTCCCGACGCCCTGACCTGCCTGGTGCTGGGGGCCGCGCTGGCCCTGACTCTGCCGCCCCTCCAGACCGGGGCACTCAGTGCCGTGGCCCTCGCGGCGCTGCTGTGGCACGTCGCACACGGGCGGGACACGCGGCAGGTCGCCGGGCGCATGTTCTGGGCCGCCAGCGGCCTGTGCGCCGTGCACCTGTGGTGGCTCAGCGCCTTCCTGGGCACCCTTTTCCAGACGCCGGTGCTGGGCCTGCTGGCGCTGGCGCTGTTCGCACTGGAAGGCAGTTTCTATGCCCTGATGGCCCTTGTCGCGGCCCGCCTGGCCGGTTCCAGCGTGCTGGCCCGCGTGTGGTTGCTGGCGGGCGGCTGGGTACTGCTCGAAGCCCTGCGGTTTCTGGGGCCGTTCGCCTTTCCGTGGCCCACGCTGGGCTACTCGTTGCTGCCTACCCCCATGATCCAGATCGCCGACCTGGGCGGCGTTCTGCTCGCCAGCGCCCTGGTCACGGCGACGGCGGCGGCCCTCGTCACCTTCTGGCGCCACCGCGCCGCGCCGCTGTGGGTCATGGCTGTTCTGTGGGTCGCGGCCCTCGCCTACGGCGTCACGCGCACGGCCGGAGAAGGCCCCACCCGACAGGCCATCGTGGAGCGCAGCACCGTGGACGTGTTCTCCAAGGCCGCTGAGAATAGGAGCGCCCAGGATTTTTTCGATGTCTACCTGCGTCCACTGAAACAAGTTCCTCTTCCCGAAGGTGTTCCCGTCTTTCTGCCCGAAACCGCCGTGCTGGACGAGAGTTTATTGCCCCAGGTGCCTGGCCCTGGGATTTACGGCCTTTACACTCCGCTCCCCAAAGGCAACAAGGCCGTGGCCTGGGATGGGCAGCAGATCACCGCCCAGAGCGACAAGGCCCGCCCTGTGCCCTTCGGGGAATTCTTTCCTCTGCATAGCACCCTGCGCCCCGTCTGGCGCCTGATCGAGAACGCCGTGGGCTTTTCTCTCGATAGCCTGTCCCCCGCACAGACCCTGAACATCCTGCCGCTCAGCGGCGTCAACTACGGGGCTTATATCTGCTACGACAGCGTGTTTCCGTGGGTGGCCCGGCAACTGACCAACAAGGGCGCGAACGTCCTGGTGAACATCAGCAACGACGGCTGGTACGCCGGGTGGGGCGTGCAGCAGCACTTCATGATGGGCCGCGTCCGCGCCATTGAAAACCGCCGCTGGGTGCTGCGCAGCGTCAACCAGGGCATCGCCGCCAGCATTGACGACCTGGGCCGCCCACGCCGCACGCTCGGCAGGGGAGAGGGCGCCATGCAGGTCAGCTTCAGGGAACTCCGTGGCGCGACCATTTATAACCGCGTGGGCGACTTCCCGGCGCTGCTGGCCGCCGGGCTCATGCTGCTGCTCGGTTTCATGTACCGCCGCACAGCTTAGAGCAGTTCTCCGAATTCCGTCAGGCGGGGCAGGGCACCCCGCCTAACTCCATTCTTCGTCCTGCTCGTCTCCATTCACTCGCGCCGCTCGGACAAAAAGCACTCTGTTCTTTTGGCAAATGCTCTAAGCGTCGTCTCGCAATCTCTCCATCGCCTCGACCGCCTCACGCCGCACCTCGCTGTCCATCTTCGCGTAGATGGCCGAGGTCGTTACCGACGAGTGCCCCAGCAAGTCCGCCACCACGTGCAAGTCCCGTGTGGCGCGGTACAGGTGCGTGCCTGCCGTGCGCCGCAAGGTATGAAGGCCCCACATCTCCGGCGGCAGGCCCAGCGCCTGGTAATACGTGCTGGCGATATCCCGCCCGCCCTTCGTGGTGAGTCGCCCACCGTAATTTCGGTGGGTCAGCGATACCAGCAGCGCCTCCGAACGAAGGATACCCTCGGCAGAAACGGCCTGTCTGGACGTTATCCAGGCGCGGACGAGCTTCAGGACACTGCCACTCAGTGGCACCAGACGCTGTTTGCCACCCTTGCCCCGAACGGTCAACTGCTCCAGGCTGAAATCCACGTCCTGAACATTCAGGCCGACAATTTCCGCCGCGCGCAGGCCGGCTGTGCCGCCCAGCGCCAGCAGCAGCGCGTCCCGGTTTGCGCGGATGGAGTTCTCAGCGTGGAGGCTGGTGGGCAGGGCGAGCAATTCGGCATACTTCGCCACAGGAATGGCTTTTTTCTTGGCGTGTGCCGGCGTCGCCTCGGAAGGTGGGCGAATGCCGGCGGACGGGTCGGCGTCCAGCACATTTGCCCACACCAGCGCCTTCATTAAGTTGCGCACGCCGTACAGGTGGCGCTTGATGCTGGACGCCGACAGATCCTCGGACTGCATCTGCAGCAGCCACATCTCGAAGTCCTCGGCAGACAGTTGATTCAAGGCACGGGTGGGTGACTCGGGCGGGCCGGTGAAGGTCAGGAACCGCCGAACCGATTCTGCGTAGTGCTCCAGCGTCAGCGGGCTGACCCGAGCACCCCGGCTGGACTTCAGGCGCATGAATGTGTGGAGCAGGTCAATCAGCGTGGCGGCATCCTGCACATGGGCGGCGCGCAGGCCCTCGCGCCTGCGGTTTGCGGCATTCGACCACTTGGAGGCCAGCACCATCGCCCCGGTCACTTCAGCGCTCCTGTATGTTCCATAAGTGAAATTATAGAACATATAATCACTTATGCTTGACTCTGAATTACGTTGCTGTAAGAAGTGCGGTCAAGAGCAACCGCTGTCTAGGTTTCCCAGGGCCAAAGACTGCTACGCCAGGCAAGCAAAGAAAAAGTATCAAGCCGATCCAAAGGCTCGTGCTGCTCAGGCTGCACGTTCCATAAACCTGAGCATTGAGCGGCGCTCACGTGGTCAGGCCAAAGTGGATATTACGGTTGATGAACTGACAGCGTTGATTTTGTCTGCATCAGCCGAGAATCTCGTTATGGCGTGTCAGTTGTGCAACCGCGCCAAGGGGGCTTGAGTGAATCTGAGTTCCGGGATTGGTTGGATTTCGTTCGGCAGGTATAAAACCCCTCGAAATGATTTCGAGAGGCCTTGTTGACCTTTCTATAAGCCTGTTGCCGATTGGGTCAGGTTTCCAGATCGGGCTTCTGGGCCAGCGTCAGGAAACGAATGGCACCGGGCAGGATGCGGGCGCTGAAGGGCGTGGTCTCGACGTGCAGTTCTCCGTCGTACTGAAGCGGGAAAGGTTCCACGGCGTCGACCTCGATGGTGCGGGCCTGCAGGGTGTCGAGGTTGCTGCTGAACAGCGGGTCGCCCAGGTTCAGTTTGGCGCGCACGGAGTCGATCAGGTTCGGAACGAGGCGCAGGATGTTGCCGGCTTTCAGGAGAATCACCGTGAACTGGCCGTCGCTGGGGTTGATGTCGCTGGTGATAGGCAGGCGGTAGTTGGCCATACCGAAGTTGGCGACCATCACGCCGATGCCCTCGAATTCGCGCTTTTCACCGTCGATGACGAGGTGAAAGGTGGTTTTCTTGGGATTGAGCTGTTTCATGGCGCTCATGACGTAAGCCAGAGCCCCGAATTTTTCCTTCAGCTCTTCGCTGTCACGGATCATGGTGGCGTCTGCGCCAGCTCCGGCCAGCATGCAGAAGCCGCTTTTTTCACCTTTGACCTCCACTTCACCCATATCGACGCGCAGGGCGTGGCCTTCCTGCAGGATGCGGGCGAGTTCGGCGGGGTCTCTGGGCAGATCGAGGTTCTGCGCGATGAGGTTGGCAGTGCCGGCCGGGTACGCCAGCAGCGGGACATTCTTGTAGCGGGTCGCGTAGGCGACACTGCTGACGGTGCCGTCCCCCCCCGCCGCCACCACCGCCTGAAAGGAGGTGACATCCTTGACATACTCCCCCATAGGGGTGTCGGAACCCAGCTCCCGCTCGGTGATGTCCACCCCCGCCTGGCGCAGCAATGCCTTGAATTCCGGCAACCCACTGTCGCCGTTACCACTTTTGGGGTTGATAATCAGTAAGATTCGTGTTGTTTGGCGTGCGTCAAGATGGCCGGGGGGAGTTTGACCCTGTGTCATTGCACTCATTACACTGCTTTACCGGAGGCTTCTTATGCAGCGTTTCTTCTTTGCTTCTTTACTTTTGATCGGTGGCCTGGCGTCGTGCGCTCCTCGGAATCAGGCGGCGGTGGCGGGCGTCACGCAGCCGCCCACCCTGGTGAAGGTCTCTCAGGCCGCCGCGATCGGCGAGACGGTCACGGTGCAGGGCCGTTACCTGGGCGGCATGAACACCGCCTACGTCCTGCTGGGGGCCACCCCGGAAGGCACCGGCGGGTACAAGGTACCGAACACCGCCATCAAGTCCTGGACGGACAGTGAGATCAACTTCGTGGTGCCGGTCGACGCCCCGGTGGGCGGCTCGTGGCTGTACGTGGTGGTAGGCGGCATGCAGTCCGCCAACGGTCTGCCGTTCAGCATCAAGCAGGCGCAGAAATAATACGGCTCTGAAGAAGAGAATGGTTAGCCGTTCTCTTCTTTCGGGCTAGAGGTGAGTAAGAGAAAATACGGTGCTGGACAATGCGCAGCAAATTCGGGTGTCGTCTTCGGATTTGTGGAGTAAAGGGCAGCACCGTATAAGTCGTTTCAGATTGCATCAGATGAAGAGGTGGCCTGTAAACCAGGTCGCCTCTTCCCTTTTTTTGGCGACTTTTGCAACGGTTCAGGACGGCTGACTGGCTTAAGCCTTTTGACCCTTTACCCTGCTGGCGCTTAGACTTCCTGGGTTATGGCGATTAACCGCCCGAAAGGCACTGAAGATCACTTACCCGCCGGCAGTCCGAAACTCACCCTCGACGTGAGCGCCCAGGCGCATGCGCACCTCGTGAACACCGCCCGAACAGTGCTGGAGCGCGCCGGCGCTCAGCGCATCGACACGCCGCTGTTCGAGGAAGCCGACCTGGTCAAGCGCGGCGTGGGCGGCAGCACCGACATCGTCCGCAAGGAGATGTTCACGGTGTACTACTTCGGGGATCACGGCGGGTACATCCTGCGCCCGGAGGGCACCGCCGGCATCGTCCGCGCCTACCTGCAAAACGGCCTCAAGCAACTGCCCGCGCCGCTGAAACTGTGGTTGCATGGCCCGATGTTCCGCGCCGAACGCCAGCAGCGCGGCCGCCTGCGCCAGTTCCACCAGGTGGATTACGAGGTGCTGGGTTCCACGGATGCCCTGGTGGACGCCGAGGCGATTGCCCTGATGGTCGAGGTCGTGAAAACGCTGGGCCTGAAGCAGGTGCGTGTGAAGCTGGGCAGCATCGGCGACCCGCAAGACCGCGAGGCCTACAACCAGTATCTGCGTGACCTGTTCTCCCCTGTTCGGGAACGCCTGTCCGGCGACTCGCAAGACCGCCTGGAACGCAACCCCATGCGCATTCTGGACAGCAAGAGCGAGGGCGACCAGCACCTCATCGCTGAGCTGAGCGTGAAACCCATGCTGGCTTTCCTGGGCGAGGAGGCGCGGGCGCACTTCGAGCAGGTGCAGAAGTATCTGAGCGACTGGAACGTCGAATTCGACATCGACCCCAGTATCGTGCGGGGTCTGGACTACTACCGCCGCACCGCCTGGGAACTGCACCACGAGGGTGTCGGCGCGAAATCCGCGCTGGGGGGCGGGGGCCGCTACGACGGCCTGGCCGAGCAACTGGGTGGCGCCGCCGTGCCGGGCATCGGTTGGGCGTTCGGCGTCGAGCGCCTTCTCCTGGCCATGGAAGCGGAAGGGGTGGAGCTGCCCGCACCCGAAGGCCCGCTGCTATACGTGGCCGCACTGGATGAGGAGAACGTGCCTTACGCCGCTTCGCTCGCCATGTCGGCCCGCAGTGTGGCCCGCGCCGAGTTCGCTTACCGCGCGATGAAACCCGCCAGCGCCTTCCGGGACGCCGAACGCCGGGGCGCTCGCCTGGTCGCACTGATCGGCTCGAATGAGGTCGCGCAGGGGGGTATTACCCTGAAGAACCTGGTATCCGGAGAGCAGACGCTCGTCGAGACGTCAGACCTGGTGGCGTTCCTCGCGGAGCACGGGAAAGAATAAAAGAGGCCCTGTACCCAACCTGCCCGTCCCCTGAAACGCATCGGCGACTCAGCGCTTCAGGGGACGGGTGGCGACCTGGGACATCTCACTGCGGTCACTGGGGTAGAGCCGGGCGCTTTCCAGCTTGCGGATGCGCTCGGTGGTCTCGTTCGTCTCATTGCGGAGCGTCCAGGTGCGGCCTTTGGAGTCCTTGACGACGATGCCAGGGCCGTCCGGGGCGGGCGTCCAGCGGCCTTTCACGGTGGCCGCGAAGGAACTTCTCCACTCGTAAGTGCCGTCGGCATTCACACGAAGCGCGTCGCTGGCCGTCATGTAGGAGAAGGTGGTGGTTTCGGTGCTGCCGCTCACGCTGGTGTTGACGGCCATCATCTCCCCCAGTTTCCAGTCGCCGACAAAAAATCCAGTCCAGTAGGGAGCACTCTTCAGGTGGGCCACGCTGCCCCATTCCTCCCAGCCGTCACTGTTGATATCCGTGCGTGTGATCAGGTACTTCTTCACCGCGTGCCAGCGGTCGCCGGCGGGCTGCCCTGGCCCCGGCCCGACCTCCTTGATGATCCCCTGCTTCCAGCCGATGGAGGTGTAGAACTGCACAGTGTCTCCCACCTGAAAAGTGCCGAAAGCCGGCCAGGTCGCCGGAGTTGTGGAGGGGGCCCCGGTGTTGGCTGCCAGGGCAGCGAGACTGCACCAGCCCAGAACTGTGGTGCCGTCCACATCCACCCACAGACCGACAAGAGTCGTCTGGGCACCCTTTGCCTGGAAAGCCATGACATAACCGTTCTCGTTATCGGTCGTGAGTACCCCGAAACGGTAGTTCAGACTCTCCAGGCCCTGGCGAAACTGTGTTTCCAGGCCGTCCCGGCTGGGCCAGACGACATACTCACTCTGCTTGCACTGTCCGTTGACGTTGGCCGCGACCTGACGCAACGAGGCCGCGAACTGCGCGAGCGCCGGGGTGTTGGTCACGATCTCGGCTCCGTCGATGAAACTGGCGTTGACCAGCGAGGATGGCGGGCCGGCCAGCGCGGGGCCGCTCAGGGCACTGAGGACGAGCGTCAGGAGCAGGGGACGGAACATGTGGCCTCCGCGTGCAAGAGAAAGGGGCAAACTGCGGCGTAGCAGCACAAAGCCCACAGCGAACGTCCTTGGGGGGATGATGATAAGAGATCTTACCACGGGGAGTTTCACGACTGACACGGTACGGCTGGCCCATCGCACGCACGCTGCCTGGCCTGTTCATCACGCATAATCGGGAGCGATGAAACGCACCGCTTTGATCGGCCACCTCAACGACTCGCACCTCGACCAGCCTGTGACCATTCAGGGGTGGGTGAACCGCCGCCGCGACCTGGGGGGCCTGATTTTCCTGGAGGTTCGGGACCGCAGCGGGCTGGTGCAGGTGCAGGTCGAGCCGGATTCTCCGGCCTTCGCGGAGGCCGACACCCTGCGCGGCGAGTACGTGGTGGAGATTGGGGGCCAGTTTCAGCGTCGCCCCGAAAGCCAGCGCAAGGGCGGCCTGGCCGACTTCGAGGTGCTGGCCTCACGCGTCACTGTGCTGAATAGCGCGAAAACCCCGCCATTCGAGCTGGACAAGGGTGACAGCGTGTCCGAGGACGTGCGCCTGAAGTACCGCTACCTGGATCTGCGCCGCGCTGAAATGCAGAAAAACCTGCTGCTGCGCAGCAAGGCGGTGGCGGCCATTACCGAATTCCTGGACACTGAGGGGTTCGTGCAGGTGGAAACCCCCATGCTCACGAAGTCCACGCCGGAGGGAGCGCGGGATTTCCTGGTGCCCTCGCGCCTGAATGCCGGGGAGTTCTACGCCCTGCCGCAGTCGCCGCAACTGTTCAAGCAGCTGCTGATGATCGCCGGGTATGACCGGTACTACCAGCTGGCGCGCTGTTTCCGCGACGAGGACTTGCGGGCCGATCGCCAGCCGGACTTCACGCAGCTGGACATGGAGATGTCCTTCGTCACGCAGGACGATGTGCTGGAGGTGCAGGAGCGCCTGATGGCGCACGTGTTTGGGCGGGTGCTGGACGTGGAGTTGCCTCTCCCCTTCCCCCGCATGTCCTATCAGGATGCCATGGACAAATTCGGTTCGGACAAACCGGATTTGCGTTTTGGTCTGGAGTTCGTGGACGTGACCGAACTCTTCAAGGGGGGCGAATTCAAGGCATTCGCGTCTGCCCAGACGGTAAAAGTCATCGCTGCGCCGGAATTGACCCGCAAACAGATCGACGAACTGGAACGCATTGCCAAGCAGAACGGTGCGGGCGGCCTGGCGTGGCTCAAGCGTGACGGGGATACCTTCACCGGCGGCATCAGCAAGTTCGTGGGCAGCATCACGGCCCAACTGATCGAGAAAACGGGTGTGCCGGACGGCGGAACGCTGCTGTTTGCCGCCGGCGAATGGAAGAAGGCGGTCGGTGCCCTGGGGGCGGTGCGCCTCGCCGTGCGTGACCTGTTCGACCTGGCGAAGGCCGGGCCGCAGTTTCACGTCTCCTGGGTGGTGGACTTCCCACAACTGGAATACGACGAGGACAACGCCGCCTGGACGTACATGCACCATCCTTTCACCGCCCCGCACCCCGAGGACATCCCCCTCTTCGGAACCGAGCGGCAGGGTGAAATTCGCGCCCAGGCTTACGACCTGGTGCTGAACGGCTACGAGGTGGGCGGCGGCAGCGTGCGTATCCACCAGCCTGGCGTGCAGGCCCAGATGTTCCAGGCCATTGGCTTTACCGAAGCAGAGGCCCGCGAAAAGTTCGGGTTCTTCATGGACGCGCTGGAATACGGCACGCCCCCGCACGGCGGCATCGCCTGGGGCTTCGACCGGTTGATCATGGTCATGAGCGGCGCGAACTCCATCCGTGAAGTTATCGCCTTCCCCAAGAACAACCGGGGCGTCGACCTGATGGCCCTCGCGCCCTCCCCTGTCGACGAACGGCAACTGGCTGAGCTGAGCGTTGCCGTGGCGTCTGGAACCAGTGACTGAGCGATATGAACGAGGAGAGGCCATCCTGAGCCCAGGATGGTTTCTTTTCTGTTGGTGTGGCAGAGGCTGGAATACAGGCAAGTGATTTAATTCACGATTAAAATGGAGCGTGAATTTTCTATTCTCTCGCTCTCTCAAGTCGTAATGACTTCGCCAGCTTTCAAAAGCAACAGCGCTAGCCTGGGGCGCGAACTGGCGCCGTGGACAGGATCTTCATGCTCCCTGGAGAGTACAGGAACGGCTGAACCCGTTCGCATCCGCCAGACGCTTCCCCTAAAGACCTCCAGATAGCGCGTTAGTGTCCATATGACACGAACTGAATTCTGACGATTGCGAGTACACTGGGACATGCGAGTGGCTCAACCCAGGGAAGGTTGACCCTCAAGACTGGAGGCACAGCATGAAAGTAGGTATTAACGGTTTTGGCCGCATTGGCCGCCTGGTGTTCCGCATCCTGGTCGACCGTGGCGTCGACGTGGTCGCCATCAACGACCTGACCGACAACAAGACCCTGGCCACCCTGCTGAAGTACGACAGCACTGCCGGACGCTTCAGCGGCACCGTCGAGTACGACGACGAGTATCTGACTGTAAATGGTAAGAAAATCCACGCCCTCTCGGAGCGCGACCCCGCCAACATCAAGTGGGGCGAAATGGGTGTGGACATCGTGATCGAGTCCACCGGGATCTTCACGGATCGCGACGGTGACAAGGGGGCCAGCAAGCACCTCCAGGGCGGCGCCAAGAAGGTCATCATCACCGCGCCGGCCAAGAACGAGGACGTTTCCATCGTGCTGGGCGTGAACGAAGACCAGTACGACCCCAGCCAGCACAACATCATTTCCAATGCGTCCTGCACCACCAACAGCCTGGGCCTGCCCATGAAGCTCATCGATGAAGCGTTCGGCATCGAGAAAGCCATCATGACCACCGTCCACAGCTACACCAACGACCAGAACATCCTCGACCTGCCGCACCGCGACCTGCGCCGCGCCCGCGCCGCCGCCGTGAACATCATCCCCACCAGCACCGGGGCCGCCAAGGCGGTGTCTCAGGTGTACCCCACCCTGAAAGGCAAGTTCGACGGCACCTCGCTGCGCGTCCCCACGCCCACCGGCAGCATCAGCGACGTGGTCGTTATCGTGAAACGCGACGTGACGAAAGAAGAGGTCAACGCGGTCTTCAAGCAGGCCGCCGAAGGCCAGTACAAGGACGTGATCGCCTACACCGAGGACCCCATCGTGCTGACCGATATCCAGGGCGACCCGCACAGCGCCATCATCGACGGCGGCCTGACCATGACCATGGGCAACCTGGTCAAATTCTTCAGCTGGTATGACAACGAGTGGGGCTACAGCAACCGCATCGCGGATCTGGTGGAACTCGTTCAGCAGAAGGGCTAAAAGCCAAGCACTGAAGGCAGAAGGCGGAGAACGGTGCCTTCTGCTTTCTGCCATGAAAAGGAGACAACATGCAGAACCTGTCGAATCTTGACGTGAAGGGCAAGCGCGTGCTGGTGCGCGTGGATTACAACGTGCCGGTAAAGGGTGACCAGGTGGAGGACGCCACGCGCATCGAGGCGAGCCTTCCCACCATTCAGAAGTTGCTGGACGGCGGGGCCAGCGTGGTGCTGATGAGTCACTTCGGGCGCCCCAAGAACGGCCCGGAGGACAAGTACAGCCTGAGGGCCGTGGCGGCCGCGGCAGAAAAGGCGCTGGGCCAGGAAGTGAAGTTCATTCCCAGCCTGCCGGGCAGCGAGGAAACGCTGCAGGCCGTGCAGGCCCTGAAACCCGGTGAGGTGGCGCTGCTGGAAAACGTGCGCTTCGAGGCAGGCGAGGAAAAGAACGACGCCGAATTGAACGCGAAACTGGCCCGGCTGGGGGACGCTTTCGTGCTGGACGCCTTCGGTTCCGCGCACCGCGCCCATTCGTCAGTGAGTGGCGTGGCCGGGAAGCTGCCCCACGCGGCGGGCGGCCTGCTTCAGACGGAAGTGGACGCGCTCGGCAAGCTCCTGACCAACCCCGAGCGGCCCTACGTGGTCATCATCGGCGGGGCGAAGGTCAGCGACAAGATCAAGGTCATCGAGAATCTGCTGCCGAAAGTAGACCGCATGCTGATCGGCGGCGGGATGATGTTCACGTTCATCAAGGCCAGGGGCGGCCAGATCGGCAACAGCCTCGTCGAGGACGATCAACTTGACCTGGCGCGTGGACTGCTGGAGAAGTACGGCGACAAGATCATGCTGCCCAGCGACGCCGTGGCCGCCGACAGGTTCGACAAGGACGCCGAGAGTCGGGTCGTGCCTGCCGACCAGATTCCGGAAGGGTGGATGGGCCTGGACATCGGCCCGGACAGCCGTGAGGCGTATGCCGAAGCCCTGAAAGGCGCCAGGACGGTGTTCTGGAACGGCCCGATGGGCGTCTTCGAATTCGAGCAGTTCGCGGCCGGAACGAACGCCGTGGCCGCCGCTGTCGGCAGTCTGAAGAACCAGGCGTACACCGTCGTGGGCGGCGGGGACAGCGTCAGCGCCATCAACAAGAGCGGCAAGGCCAGCCAGATCGACCATATTTCCACCGGCGGCGGCGCCAGCCTGGAACTGCTGGAAGGCAAGGCTCTGCCCGGCGTCCTGGCGATGAAGTGACCCACGCCGCCACTGTGACCGACCGGGATGCCAGCCAATTCACCGAAGGATTTGCCGAGCGCCTCGTCGCCCACCTGAACCTGATGCGCCGCGAGAGCCAGCCCGACGATCCGCCAGTTCTGCCGGGGAACGTGTGGGGCCAGATGCAACATCTCCCGGCCACAGTAGACCTGCGGTTCTGGACGGTAGAGGATGAGGCGGGCATTCACGCGCATGCCCGTACCCAGTACATGCGCGGCCCGGACAACCAGCACCTCGCGCATATCGAGCTGATGGTGGCTCCGGATCGGCGCGGGCAAGGCCTCGGCCGGCAGTTGCTCGGCCACGCCGCCCGCGCCATGCAAGCCGAAGGCCGAACCCTGCTGGTGGGAACCACGCACGACTGTGTGCCGGCTGGTGAGCGGTTTGCCCGCTGGCACGGTTTCCAGCCGGCGCAGTCCACTCACATCAACCGGCTGCTGCTCAGCGACCTGCCGGCCGATCTGCTGGATCGCTGGATGGCCCGGCCTGACGACGGGTACACCCTGGAGTTCTGGCAGGACGCCGTGCCTGAAGCCGACCTGAACGCCTATGCCAGCCTGCTGGACGTCATGAACAGCGCCCCTACCGACGACCTGGATGTCGAGGACAGCCATATCACCCCCGAGGAAGTGCGGGCCCTCGAACGGCTCGCGGCGGCGGGTGGGCGCACCTCGCTGATCGTCGCGGCCCGCGCGCCGGACGGCACGCTGGCCGGTATGACCGACCTGTCCTGGCGCGCGGCCCAGCCTCAGATCGTGACGCAGGGCAACACGGGGGTGCTGGACGCCCACCGCGGCCGAGGCCTGGGCCGCTGGCTGAAGGCCGCCAACGTGCAGCGCCTCCTCACCCTGAATCCGCAGGCCCGGGAGATCCGCACGCAGAATGCAGACAGCAACGGCCCCATGCTGCACATCAACACCGAGCTGGGATTCCGCCCGTTTATGGCTTCTACCGTCTGGCAGGGCGACACGGCCGGTACCCTGAATCACCTGAAGGAGCACTGACATGACTATCCTGCTGGCCCTGAACTGGAAGATGAACAAAACCCCCACCGAAGCGCGTTCCTGGGCGCAGGAACTGAGCGAGAAGTACGCACCGGTGGACGGCGTAGAACTGGCCGTGATGGCCCCGGCCCTTGACCTGTCTGCCCTGTCGGCCAACCTGCCGGCGGGTGTGGCGTTTGGCGGACAGGACGTGTCCGAACACGAGTCCGGCGCGTACACCGGTGAAGTGAGCGCCGCCATGCTCAAGGACGCTGGTGCGGGTTACGTGGTGGTCGGGCACAGCGAACGCCGGGAGTACCACGCGGAAATGGACGCGCAGGTGGCCGCCAAAGCCCGGCAGGCGCAGAAAAATGGGCTGATTCCTATCGTGTGCGTGGGCGAGAAACTGGAGGTGCGCGAAAAAAGCGAGCACGTGCCGTTTACGCTCGCGCAACTGGCCGGCAGCCTGGAAGGTGTGGGGGCGGACGTGGTGATCGCCTACGAACCCGTCTGGGCCATCGGCACCGGCAAGACCGCCACGGCGGACGATGCCGAGGAACTGGCCGCCGCTATCCGTAACGCGCTGAAACATCAGTACGGCGAGAAAGCCGCCGGCATTCGCGTGCTGTACGGCGGAAGCGTAAAACCGGACAACATCGCCGAAATCTGCGGGAAGCCGAACGTGAACGGCGCCCTGGTCGGCGGCGCGAGTCTGAAGGTGCCGGACGTGCTGGGCATGCAGGACGCGCTGAAGTAGGCCGTCCGCAGAAGCTCCTCAATGAAGAAGGTCACGGGCCTGATAAGCCGTGACCTTCTCCTTATGTCTCTTTCTGCTGGAACGTGGCTTGTCAGTCGGCGGCGACGGCCTGACCGAGGTTGAAGGCCTGGTGGACGGCGGCGGTGGCGGTATCCACGGCCGCGCCGTCGATGGCCACCGAGATGTTCAACTCGCTGCTGCCCTGCGAGATCATCAGGACGTTCACGTCACTTTGCGCCAGGGCAGTGAACATCTTGGCCGAGACGCCGCGCTGGCCGCGCATGCCGCTGCCCACGATGGCCAGCACCGCCACGCCGGGCTGCTCCTCGACCTTCAGTTCCCCGGTGATGCCCTCGCGCAGCGCACGCAGGGCGCGTTCAGCGTCGGTGCTGGGCACCGCCAGCGAGACGTTACTCATGGAGCTGCTCTGCGAGACCATCAGCAGCGTGATGTTCTCGCGCGCGATGGCGGTAAAGACGCTGGCGACCACTTCCGGCACGCCCAGCACCCCCGCGCCCTGCACGTTGATGAGGCTGACGCTGCGAATGGCGGTGACTGCCTTGACGGGGCGGCCGGGTTCGTTGGCAGTGTCGGCGTGTACCAGGGTGCCGGCAAAATCCGGGTCGGTGGAATTCTTGAGGCGCAGCGGAATCTGGCTGTCCTGAAGCGGCGTGACCGCCAGTGGGTGCAGGACTTTCGCGCCGAAGTACGCCAGTTCCATCACCTCGCCGTAACTCAGGACTTCAATGTTGCGGGCGTCTTTCACCACGCGGGGGTCGGCGCTCATCACGCCGTCCACGTCCTTCCAGGCCCATACCTCGTCTGCGCCCAGCGCCTTGCCGATAATCGTGGCGGTAAAATCGGTGCCGCCGCGCCCCAGGGTGGTGACCACGCCGCGTTCCGTTTCGCCCATGAAGCCGGCGACCACGGGCGTTACGCCGGCACTCATGACGCCGGTCAGGCGGTCTTTCACGCGTTCGTAGGTGTGCGCCGTGGGGCGGGCGTTGCCGAAGTGCGTGTCGGTCAGGATGCCGGCCTCGCCGCCGGTGAGGTGCTTGGCCCGCAGGCCCTGCTGCTCCAGCGCCAGACTCATCAGGGGCGCACTCAGGCGCTCGCCAAAGGCCACGATCAGGTCGCGGCTGCGCGGCGTGAGTTCGCGCAGCAGGTACACGCCGTACACCGCCTGGCGCAGCGTCTCGTGCATCTCGCGGATTTCTCGCACGGTCTCGGAATCGGGGGCCGCGCCGAGTTCCTGCGCGGCGCTGAAATGCCGGGTGCGCATGGCGGCGATCTCGTCGTTGGCCCTGGCGATGTCACCGGACTGCGCGGCGTCTGCCAGGGTCAGCAGTTGATTGGTCACGCCGGCCATGGCGGACACCACCACCACGACCTTGATGCCTTCCTTGATGCTGCGGCCTGCCAGGCTGGCGCTGTGGCGGATGGCGCCCGCGTCGCCCATGTTGGTGCCGCCGAACTTCATGACAAGTAGGGAGTAAGTCATCTCATGAGCAGTATGCCGTCCTGGCGTCAGGTCTGGGTTGGACTGTCTGAGCAGTCGGGGTTGAATATCTATAAGTGAATAGTTTCACGATTGAAACGAGCCGTGAAATTTTTGTTCTCTACTTGTAGGAGCTTCGGCCGGGTTCAAGAAAAGTCCGGTAATCACGCCTGCCAGGCCGTGCACGTAGACGAGTTCGAGTCGCCTTCCAGATCCATCAGCAGGTATGCCATAAGCACCGGGACAACGAAACGGTGAGCGGCGTTCCTGCGCGGCTGCCGGCATCTCCCCTATGCTGTGGTGTGCATTTCGACGACCTGCCCGTGCTGCCCACCACGCCCGGCGTTTACCTGTTCCGCAAAGGCGGCCTGCCCATTTACATCGGCAAGGCCAACAACCTGCGTTCGCGCGTCTCGCAGCACTTCAAGGTCGGTGGCAAAAGCGGCAAGTTCACGGCGCTGGCCGAGGAACTGGAATTCATCTCGGCACGCAACGAGGTCGAGGCGCTGATTCTGGAAGCCAACCTGATCAAGCAGCACCGCCCGCATTACAACGTGCTGCTGAAAGACGACAAGCACTACCCCTTCCTGAAGCTGACCAACGAGGAATTCCCGATGCTGGTCGTGACGCGGCGGGTGCTGAAGGACGGCGCGAGTTACTACGGCCCCTACCCGGATGCCTCGGCGGTGCGGCGCGTCAAGCATCTGATCGACACCATGTTTCCGCTGCGCAAGAACAGCGGGCTGCCCTTGCAGAAAAAGCCGCGTCCGTGCCTGAATTTTCACATGGGGCGCTGCCTGGGGCCGTGCGTCGACCGGGCCGACCCGGGCGAGTACCGGCAGGTGGTGGACGATGTGAAAGCCCTGCTGGAGGGCCGCGCCGCGCCCGTAATTGCGCGGTTGAAGACCGACATGGCCGCCGCCGCCAAGGGGCAGGACTTCGAGCAGGCCGCGAGGTTGCGTGACCGGGTACAGGCGGTTGAAAAATTGTTCGGCACCGAGCAACACGCCTTTGTCAGCGACGAGACCGATCTGGATTTCCTGGGGGTGGCGCAGGCCGGGGAATTTGCCATGGTGCAGCTGTTCCGCATGCGCGGCGGGCGTGTGGTGGGGCGCGACAAGCGCTTCCTGACCAATGCCGAGGACAGCACGCTGGGTGAGATTGTCGAGGCGTTCGTGCAGGATTACTACACCCAGGCCACACACGTGCCGCCGCTGATCCTGCTGCCCGCCGATTTCGACGATACGCCGGTGTGGAGCGAATTCCTGAGCCAGCAGGCGGGCCGGCGTATCGAGATGCGTACCCCCAAGCGCGGCGACAAGGTCGATCTGGTCGAGATGGCGCAGCGCAACGCGCATAACGGGCTGGAGTCCGAACTGGCGCTGCTGGAACGGCGTGGCGACCACCCCGGCCTGGACGCGCTGCGCGAGGTATTGGCGCTGCCGGACAGGCCCTGGCGCATCGAGGGCTACGACAACTCGAACCTGTTCGGCAACAATATCGTGTCGGGCATGGTGGTGTTCGAGGGCGGGCGCTCGCGGCGTGGCGAACACCGGCGTTTCAAGGTCAGGGGCCTGGATCACCCGGACGATTACACCAGCATGAAACAGACCATCTTGCGGCGCTTCACCGGGAGCCTCTCGGACAAGTTGCCGCTGCCCGACCTGCTGCTGATCGACGGGGGACGCGGGCAGGTAAACGCGGCGCTCGACGCCCTGAAAGAAGCAAACCTGCGCCTTCCGGTGGTGGGCCTGGCCAAGCGCGAGGAACGCCTCATTCTGCCGGGACGCTTCGGTGCGCAGTGGTGGCTGGAAAATGGCACCGAAATCGGCGTGAACCGCGAACTGCTGCTGCCACACACGCACCCGGCCCTGCGCATGCTGATCGGCGTGCGCGATGAGGTTCACCAGTACGCCGTCACGTACCACCGCAAGTTGCGCGGGCAGGACATGCTCAAGAGCGTATTCGACGACCTGCCCGGCATCGGGCAGAAACGCAAGGACGCTCTGCTGGAGCACTTCACCAGTCTGGAAGACCTGGCCAGCGCGCCGGTCGAGCAGATTGCCGCCGTGCCTGGCATGAATGCCCGCGCCGCCCAGAGTGTCAAGGAATTCCTGACGCAGCGGGCCGCGAACCAGACCCCACTCTGATCAGACGGTGGCGCGGCTGTCTTCTCGGTACTGATCCGCCTGAAGTCGCCATAACTGGGCACAATCCCCGCCCTGGGCCAGCCGTTCGGTGTGGGTGCCGTCCTCAATCAGGCGGCCCGCTTTCATGACGAGAATCCGGTCGGCCATCAGGACACTGCCCACGCGGTGCGTTGAGCTGGCTCCGCAGCAGGTGTCTCCCCATCGCATCGTCGAAGTACCGAGAATGCCGACGACCTGTCCCCACATCAAGGTTGAGGCCCGCACTCGTTCAGATGGCGGGCCTCGGTGAAAAATTCGGTTGGCTGGTCATGGTCTCAGATCAGGCGGGGGCGCCTGGCGGGCAACAGGAAGCGCAGGAGGTTCCAGGCGGCGGGCTGGCGGGCCTGACGCTGCGCCTGGCGGGCCTGACGGTCGCGCTCGGCTTCGGCCAGGAGGTCAGCGGCGCGGTGTTGACCCCAGTTGAGGTTCGGGTTCATGTCGGCTCCTTTGGGTTCGCGCATGTGGCGTTCACCTGCCTTAAATGATGCCAGGACGCCCCCACACGCCACATCCGCCGGGTGACGCAGCGGCGCGTGCGTCAATTGGCGTAGCGTGAAGGGCCGCCGTAAGCCGGACGGTCAGGTTTGACGTGTAATGGCCTGATGCGGGATACGGAAAATCCGGGTCCGGGGGCGGCGGCGCCACCCGTGCGCGAGGGCCAGCCGGCCCCACCGCCGCGCCTGACCCTGCTGCTGCTGGCGGTGGTGTTCGTGTGCCTGGTGCTGGCGCTGCTGCTGACGGTGGGCGTCTTTCGGCGCGGGGGCTTTCCGTGGGATCAGGCGATTCTGGACTGGTACCGGGCGCACCGCACACCTACCTTGACGGCGCTGGCGCGGGGCGTGGGGGTGCTAGGCGGATTAAGCGTACTGCCGCTGGTTACGGCGGCGCTGGCGGGTGGGCTGGCGTGGGCGGGGCGGCGCATGGCAGCCCTCTTCCTGCTGCTCAGCGTGTACGGGGCCATTCTGCTGAACATCTCGGCAAAGGTGGTGTTTCATCGGCCCAGGCCGGACGAGTTGGGCGCGGTGCTGGTCGAGCCGGGCTTCAGTTTCCCCAGCGGTCACGCCATGTCGAATGCGGCGTTCGGTCTGGCCGTGGCGGTGCTGTGGCGCGGGAACCCCTGGGTCATGGCGCTGGGCTGGGCGTGGGCCTTTCTGGTGCCGGTCACCCGGAATTACCTGGGGGTTCACTACCCCACGGATGTCAGCGTGGGTTTTCTGACCAGCCTGGCGTGGGTGTTCGGTCTGGCGGCCCTGTTCAGCCACTACAGGAACAGGCGCCGGTAGCCGCCCCGTCCGGCAGGACTTTGACGCGAACCGCACGGTGCCAGCACCCCCTTCGCTGCGTATAGCCTCGTGGCCGCGTGGTGGTCTGAATCGGTTTACACTCGGCGCATGGATTCCGTGAAGGCTGTGCTGTTCGACCGAGACGACACCCTGTCTACCACCGATTTCAGTGTGTACCAGGAGGCCGCGCAGTGGATGGAAAGCCAGTGGGGAACGCCCGCACAGCACGCGCTGAACACCCTGGCCGAGCACTGGCGAGGGAAAGCGCAGGCCTGGTGGCACCTGCGCAGCCACGACGAGGAACGGGCCTTCTGGAGCAGCTACTCCGACGAGCTGGCCTGCAAACTGAACATCCACCGCGAGCAGGCGCAGGAACTGGCCGAGCAGTATCCCTACGAGAAGTACCTGAAGGCCGTGCCCAACGCCCGCGCGGTGCTGCTGGCGCTGCGTGGGCGGGGCCTGAAGATAGGCGTGCTGAGCAACACCCTGCCCAGCATCGAACGGACGCTGGAGGCGATCGGCCTGTGGGACGTGGTGGATGTGGCGCTGGCGACCTGCACGCTGGGCGTGCACAAACCGGAGCTGGAGGCGTTTACCCTGGCGGCGCAGGCCATGCAGGTGCACCCCAGCGAAGTGCTGTTCGTGGATGACCGGCAGGAGAACGTGGACGCCGCCCGCCAGGTGGGCATGCACGCTTACCTGATCGACCTCGGGGGCCAGCACCGGGAGGCCCTTCACTCGCTGGATGAGCTGCTGGCACTGCCGCAGCTGCCGGGCGCCCAGGAAGAACTGCAAGAAGGGCCTCGACTGGACACCCGCACGCACGCTTACGATGCGCAGCAACGCCGCGCCGACATCACGCTTCAGGGGAAGTTGCCGGGGGAAGGGTGGCAGTGGGTCACGCCGCGCCGCGCCCTCACCACGCGGCGCACGACCCTGAAAGCTGACCCGGACGCCGGGGCCACGCAGGTCTCCGAGGCGCTGCCCGGCGAGGTGCTGGAGCTGCTGTGGCGCGAAGGCGAATGGTGGCGGGCACGCGGAACGCACGACGCTTACCTGGGCTGGGTGAAGGAGGCCGACCTGACCGAGGCCACGAACTGGACGCCGGATCTGACCGTGCAGGCGTTGAGGGCGCACGCTTTTGAAGGGCCGAAGGTGTCGAGCCGGATCGTGGCCGAGCTGTGCCTGGGCGCGGCCCTGCAGCGACGTGAAGCGGATGGGGAGGCTCAGGGCAACGCGGAAACGCCGGGCTGGGTGCCGGTTACGCTGCCGGGCGGCCAGGCGGCGTGGGTCAGCCAGGCGTGCTTCGTGCAGCCCAGCGCAAGCGTAACCGAGCTGGCCCTGCGTTTTCTGGAAGCGCCCTACGTGTGGGGCGGGCGCTCGGCGTGGGGGCTGGACTGCTCGGGCTTTACGCAGCTGGTGTACGCGGCGTTCGGCCAGGCCCTGCCACGGGACGCCGATCAGCAGCAGGTGGCCACCCGGCCGGTCGAGTCGCCGCGGGCAGGCGACCTGGCCTTTTTCCCCGGTCACGTGGGCCTGATGCTGGATGACCGGCGCATGATTCACGCCAACGCCACGGGCATGCGCGTGACCATCGAGACGCTGGGCGAGGGCGAATACGGAGAGCGGCTGGCAGCGTCCCGGATCGGGTTCGGGAGGGTGCAGTGAGCGTCGTCTGGGAGACGCTGGAGCTGCACACCGCGCAGCCTTTCGGGATTGCCCGCTGGACGCACAGCGTGTACCCGCGTACCTTCGTGACTTTCACGCAGGGCGGCCTCACGGGCCGCGGCGAGGCGGCACCGAACGCCTTTTACGGCGAGACGCGCGGCACGGTGGAGGCGGTGCTGCCGCTGCTGCAAGGCGCGCTGCAAGACCCCTGGGACTGGGAAGGGTTGCAGCGTGCCCTGCAGGCGCGCATGCCGCACGACCACCCCAGCGTGAAGTGCGCCCTGGAGATGGCGGCGCTGGAGTGGTGCGCCCTGCGGGCGGGGGTGCCGGTGTGGCGGCTGCTGGGCCTCTCCCCCGCCACGCTGCCGGAAAGCAGTTACACCGTGAGCCTGGGCGAACTGGACCGGATGCGCGCCGACGCCCGTGAAGCCGTGGGGCGCGGACACAAGGTGCTGAAGGTAAAACTGGGGACTGAGCGCGACGAGGCGATCCTGTCGGCCCTGCGTGAGGAAGTGCCGGAGGTGACCCTGCGGGTGGATGCCAACGCCGCCTGGACGCGCTCCCAGGCCCGGCGCATGCTGGACGTGCTGGACGCCGCGCGGGTCGAGCTGCTGGAGCAACCCCTGGCTGCGGGTGACCTTGAAGGGCACGCGGCGCTGCGGGCCGTCTCGAAAGTGCCGGTGGTCGCGGACGAGAGCCTGCACCACGTCCGGGATGTCGTTGCCCTGGCCGGGGCTTTCGACGGTGTGAACCTGAAACTGGCCAAGCTGGGTGGCCCGCTACAGGCCTTGCAGGCGCTGCGGCTGGCGCGGGCGCACCATATGCAGGTCATGATCGGGTGCATGATCGAGAGCAGCCTGGGCATCAGCGCCGCCGCTCACCTGGCGGGCCTGTGCGACTGGGCCGACCTGGACGGGGCACTGCTGCTGGCCGACGACCCTTTCGGCGGGCTGGCGTGGCAGGCCGGGCAGCTGGCACAGCCGGCGGGCCTGGGTTGGGGGGTACAGCGTCTGGAGATGCAGCGCCTGGGGAGTGCGACGCCGTGAAGCGTGACCTGCGTGTGGCGATCATCGGGTGCGGCAACCGGGGCGCGGACGTGTACGCCCGGCATCTGGCGGAGTTGGGGGCAGAGGTAGGGGTCACGGTCAGCCACCTGGTAGAGCCCAGGCCGGCGCGGCTGGCCGAGGTGGCCGCCCAGCACGGCGTGCCAGCCGAGGCGCAGTTCGCGCACTGGGCCGACTTCTTCGCGCTGGGGCGGGTGGCTGACGCGGTGGTGATCGCCACGCCGGACGACGCGCACATCGGCCCGGCGGTGCAGGCGCTGGCACTGGGATACGACGTGCTGCTGGAGAAGCCCATCTGCCTGCATGAGGAGGAACTGGACGTGCTACAGAGGGCCGAGGCCGCCTCCACTGGCCGCGTGAGCGTGTGTCACGTCTTGCGGGCCGCACCGTTTTTCCGGGCGGTCAACGAGGTGCTCAGCTCCGGGCGACTGGGGCAACTGGTGGGCATCAACCTGGTAGAGAACGTGGCGTTCTGGCATTACGCGCACTCCTACGTGCGCGGCAACTGGCGCGCCTCTCCCCCGGCAGCTCCTTTCATTCTGGCCAAAAGCTGTCACGACCTGGATGTCCTGCGCTGGTTCGCCGGCCGCCCGCCCATCAGGGTCAGCAGTTCCGGCGGGCTGCATCACTTTCGCCCGGAACAGGCCCCGCCCGGCGCGGCGCAGCGGTGCGTGACCTGCCCCGTGCCGGACTGTCCCTTCGACGCGCGGAGCATCTACCGTTCGCGTCCGCCGGGCCAGTGGCCGCTGACGGTGCTCATGGCTGGAGGTTCCACCCTGGAGCAGGCGCTGGAGGACGGCCCTTACGGCGAATGCGTGTACCTGGGAAAAAACAACGTGCCGGATCACCAGGTGGTCACGGTGGAGTTCGCGGTTGGCCTGCAGGCCGAGTTGACCGTCAGTGCCTTTACCCACAACAACACCCGCACCCTGAAGATCATGGGGTCGCACGGGGAACTGCGCGGGCATCTGGATCACGGCGAGGTGGAAGTGCATGATTTCCGCACCGGCGGCCGCGAGGTCATTCGGGTGGACACGGCCGGCAACCACGGGGGCGGGGACGTTGCCCTGGTGGCCGGGTGGGCGGCTGCACTGCGCGGCGAAGCGCCGGTACCGACGCCGCTGGCCGAGTCGCTGGATTCGCACCGGATGGCTTTTGCAGCGGAGAAATCACGCCTGGGTGGGGTGAAGATTCCGCTGTGAGGCGGAGGGTGGAAAAGGAACCTGCTTATGTTACTGGGTAAGTGAAAATATTCACGATTAAATCCGCCCGTGAATTTTTTGTTTCCCTTTATTCAAGTAAAAAGCCGTGCAGTGGGGGCAAGGTGCGGAACTTCACCCAGTCGCCCACCCGCAGCGTCGGCAGGGGCTCAAAGGACGAGAGCACGATCGGCAGCCGCGCCTGCACCACGCACGAGCGGCGCGAGACATGAATGATCTCCCCCACTCCCTCAGCTTCGGATGCGCCCAGCATGGTGAAGGTCTGCTGGGACTCGCCAGGCAGGGCCTCCCAGGCAGACGCCTCGACCACCCCGTGCACCAGCACCCGCGCCGGGCCAGGGTGAGCGCGGTAAGGCCCGGTGCGGTCGAACAGGTACAGCACCCGGCCCGCCGCGGCGAATTCCATCAGCGGACTGCCCTCGATCTGTGGATGCAGCGTGCCGGAAGCGGCAAACTCGGCGTAGCGGGTCAGAAACTCCTGCTCCGAATTCTCCAGCGAACGGCGTTCAGGGCTGCGGGCGGCGCGGGCATTTTCAGTGGTCAAGGCGCTTATCCTGGCGGCAAGGGGACGGGGGCTTCATTCCCGTCATTCTAGTGTGCCCGGTTCCGCCCGCGCGGCCAGGTGAAACAGGTCGGGTTTGAAGGCGTTCAGGGCGTCCAGTCGGGCGTCGGCGCGTTCCAGGCAGAAGGTGCCTTCCACCTCGCGCTGCACATGAATCAGCACCAGGCCGATCAGGCGTTCCAGTTGCGCCCACGCTACGCTCTGGTCGCTGTAGGCCACCTGCGCGCGGCGCAGCAGGGTCAAGGCCTGGAACTCCTGCCCATCGGCAAACGCCCGGGCGGCCTCCAGCGGCACAAAGTTCAGGCCAGGGGTCAAATCAGGGGTCAGGTCAGGGTGCGCCACGCCACGTCCACCACCACACCCGCCAGCATGGTCAGGGCCAACCACATGTTGGCGTCGAAAAACGCCACGTTCGCTTTCGTCAGGTCGTTGGGGTTCACCAGGCGGTGCTCGTACAGCAGGATGCCGCCCATGGCGAGCGCCGCCAGATAGTAGAAAATGCTTGCGCCAGACAGCCACCCGACCAGCAGCAGCAGCGCGAAGGTGAGGGCGTGGCTGACGGCCGCGATCTTCAGGGCACGCGGAATGCCGAAGCGCGCCGGGATGCTCTTGATGCCGTTCTTGAGGTCGAAGCCGTAGTCCATGGTGGCGTAGATCACGTCCAGGCCGATCATCCAGAAAATGACGACCGCCCACAGGGCCCAGGTGGCCGGCGCGAAGTGGCCGGTCACCGCGATCCAGCCGCCCGCCGCCGCCGCGCCGTCGGTGATGCCCAGCCAGGCGTGGCACAGCCAGGTGAAGCGCTTGGTGTACGGATACCCGATCAGGAACACCACCGCCAGCGGCAGCAGCGCCAGGCACAGCGGGTTGAGCTGCGCCGCCGCGACCACCAGCACCACGAGGCTCACGACCACCAGTGTCCAGGCCTGCATGGGCGTCACTTTGCCGCTGGCCACCTCGCGGCTGGCCGTGCGCGGGTTGCGGGCGTCGATGAAGCGGTCGATCACGCGGTTGGCGCCCATCGCCGCTGTGCGGGCCGAGGCCATCGCCACCGTGACCCAGAACAGCACAGGCCACCCCGGCCAGCCGCTGCCGCTGTGCTGCATGCTGGCCAGCAGCATCCCGGCGTAGGCGAACGGCAGGGCGAACACGGTGTGCTCGAATTTCACGAGGTCGTAATAGGTTTTCAGGCGGGCGGCGAAACTCACGAGAAGTCAGGATAGCGCGGCGGCGGTGGGCGGTACGGAAATGCACAGAAGCGGGTTCGGTTGAGGCACCCGACCCCCTCTCCGAACAGACTTCAGCCCTTCCGACGCGCACCCCGCCGCATTCCTGCCTAGACTGTGCGGCATGCGCGCTGAACTGTTGGCCCGGATCGAATCGCTGCTCCCCACGGGGGGGGACTTGCCGGAACTGCAGCGCTACGCGGCGATGCTGAGGGATTATCCGCAGCGCGGCGGCAAGGGGCTGCGCTCGGAGTTGCTGCTGGGCACCGCGCGGGCCTACGGCGTGGCCGAGGGTTCGCCGGAGTGGGAGCGGGCGCTGTGGCTGGCGGCGGCGCTGGAGCTGTTTCAGAACTGGGTGCTGATCCACGACGACATCGAGGACGACAGCGAGGAGCGGCGCGGCCGGCCGGCCCTGCACCGCCTGCACGGCGTGCCGCTGGCCATTAACGCGGGCGACGCACTGCACGTCTACATGTGGATGGCGGTGCGGCGTTCGAGGGTCGACCCGGCACTGGACGAATTCATGACTATGGTGCTGAAGACCGCCGAGGGGCAGCACCTCGACCTGGCCTGGGTTGAGACGCGGGAATGGAACCTGACGCCCGAGGACTATCTGCGTATGGTGCGCCTGAAAACGGCGTACTACACGGTGATCTACCCGCTGAGACTGGGGGCGCTGGCGGCAGGGCATGAGCCGTCGGCGGAGTTCGAGGCGGCGGGGCTGGCGCTGGGTACGGCCTTTCAGATCCGCGATGACGTCCTGAACCTGATCGGCGACCCGGCGAAGTACGGCAAGGAAATTGGCGGGGACCTGCTGGAAGGCAAACGGACGCTGATCGTGCTGCACTGGCTGGCGGGCGCCTCAGCGCAACAGAGAACAGTCTTCCTGGAGCGCATGAACCGGGCGCGAACCGAAAAGAATGCCGGGCAGATGGAGGAGTTGCTGACATGGCTGAGGGAGAGTGGCAGTGTCCGGGCCGCGCAGGAGTTCGCGAACCGCGAGGCGCAGCGGGGGCTGGCGGCGCTGGCACAGGCACTGGCCGGGGCACCGAACCAGCACGCAACCGAGGCGCTGTTACAGACCATGAAAGTGCTGGCGACCCGCGACGCCTGAAGCGACCAAGCAACAAAAGGCTGAAAAGTCAACCCCTGACGCACGCTGTCCAATGCGCAAAGACGAGCCGGAGTAGGGGTGCCTTTGTCCTGTCTATGCGTGTATTCTCGGCATGACAAAAGTCTTTTCAGCAAGGAGAATTTCATGAGGGCATCAGGACTCAACTGGCAGGGGTTGATGGAACAACTTCATCAGGCCCTTCCTTACGCCGAGGTGACGGACTCGTCCCTGGCTTACTTCAAGTACCCGGCCCGCACCGTCAGCCTGAACCTGCCGGTTCGCATGGACGACGGGACGGTTCGCGTGTTCAAGGGCTACCGCTGCGTGCACAGCACCGCGCGTGGTCCCAGCATGGGCGGCCTGCGCCTGAAAGCGGGCCTGAACGCCCACGAATGCGAGGTGCTGGCCGCCATCATGACGCTCAAGGCGGCGGTGGCCGACCTGCCGCTGGGCGGCGCGAAAGGTGGCATCGACGTCGACCCCGCGACCCTCAGCCCGCACGAACTGGAGGGCGTGACGCGCCGCTACGCCGCCGGGCTGGTCGAATTGATCGGCAAGCAGCAGGACATCCTGGCGCCGGACGTGGGCAGTGACCAGCAGATCATGGCCTGGACGCTCGATGCCTACAGCGAGATGGTCGGTGAAACCGAGAACGGCGCGGTGGTGGGCAAGCCCATTCCGCTGGGCGGCAGTTACGGCAGCAAGGACGCCCGTGGCCGCACGGCGGCGCTGGTGGCCCAGCGCGTGCTGGAAGGCAGCGGACGCCGCCTGAACCGCGCCCCGGTGGCGGTGCACGGCTACGGCGAGGTGGGCCGCAAGGCCGCCCGCACCCTGGCCGAGGCCGGCGCCCTGGTGGTGGCGGTCAGTGACGCGCAGGGCGCCATCTACGACAGCGGCGGCCTCGATCTGGACGCGCTCGACGCGCACCGCCAGCAGCACGGGACGCTGGCGGGCGTCGGCACGCCCATCAGCCCCGACGAGCTGCTGGAACTGGACGTCGAGGTGCTGATGCTGGCCTACGATTACGGGGCCATCAATGCCGGTAACGCCCACGCCGTGCGCGCCCGCTACGTGGTGGAAGCCACCAACCGCGCCGTGCTGCCCGAAGCCGAACGCTTCCTCAAGGAGCAGGGCGTGCAGGTGCTGCCGGACCTGGTGGCCAGTATGGGCGGCCTGATCGTGAATTACCTGGAGTGGGTGCAGGATGCCAGTAACTTCTTCTGGACCGAAGAGGAGATCCTGAAGGCCATCGACGTGCGCGTCAATGCTGCGCTGGACGGCGTACTGGCCTTCATGCATGAGCGCCAGGTGGACATGCGCACCGCCGCTTACGCCGTGGCCCTGAATCGCCTGACGAACGCCACGACCATGCGCGGCGTGTACCCATAAGACCAGTCGCCGGCAAAGCTCTGAGCTCATCTGCCCTGCCGGCCACTCCAGCCCGACCGCCCACCAACCCTCCCAAGGAGTCCCCCATCATGACTGCCGAACCGATCAGCGGAAACAAAGTCGCTCACGAAATCCCCACCTACCTCGATCCCAACAACATCGGCCCTTACGAGATTTTTCTGGAACAGGTCGACCGCGTCACGCCATACCTGGGCAAGCTGGCCTACTGGACCGAAACCCTCAAGCGGCCCAAACGCATCCTGATCGTGGACGTGCCGGTGCACCTGGACGACGGCACGGTCGCGCACTTTGAGGGTTACCGCGTGCAGCACAACACCTCGCGCGGCCCGGCCAAGGGCGGCGTGCGTTACCACCAGGACGTGACCCTTTCCGAAGTGATGGCACTCTCGGCCTGGATGACGGTCAAGAACGCCGCCGTGAACCTCCCCTACGGCGGGGGCAAGGGCGGCATCCGCATCGACCCGCGCAAGTACAGCCAGGGCGAACTGGAACGCGTGACGCGCCGCTACACCAGCGAGATCGGCCTGATCATCGGGCCGGAAAAGGACATCCCGGCGCCGGACGTGAACACCGGCCCGCAGACCATGGCCTGGATGATGGACACCTACTCCATGAACGTGGGCCGCACCGCCACCGGCGTCGTGACCGGCAAACCCATCAGCCTGGGCGGTTCGCTGGGGCGCAGTGACGCCACCGGGCGCGGCGTGTTCGTGACCGGGGCCGAGGCCATGAAGAAGCTGAACATGCCCATGGAAGGCGCGCGCATCGCCGTGCAGGGCTTCGGCAACGTGGGCGAGGCCGCCGCCCGCATCTTCCACAACCACGGCGCGAAGATCGTGGCGATTCAGGACGTGACCGGAACCATTGCCAGCGAGCGCGGCATCGACCCGGCGCAGGCCCTGGCGCACCTGCGCACCACCGGCAAAATCACCGGCCTGGAAGGCACCGAGGAAATCCAGCGCGACGAATTCTGGAGCGTGGACTGCGACGTGATGGTTCCCGCCGCCCTGGAGAAGCAGATCACGCTGGCCAACGCCGACCAGATCAAGGCGAAACTGGTGGTGGAAGGCGCCAACGGCCCCACCATTCCCGCCGCCGACGACCTGCTGGCGCAGAAGGGCGTCACGGTGGTGCCGGACGTGCTGGCCAACGCCGGGGGCGTCACCGTCAGTTACTTCGAGTGGGTGCAGGACTTCTCCTCCTTCTTCTGGACCGAAGAGGAAATCAACAACCGCCTCGACCGCATCATGCGTGAAGCGTTCCTGAGCCTGTGGGACGTGAAGGAACGGCACAACGTGACGCTGCGCACCGCCGTGTACATCGTCTCGTGCACCCGCGTGCTGGAAGCCCGCGCCCTGCGTGGTCTGTACCCTTAAGCAACCAGATAACAAGAGGGCTGCCCGTGTGGTGGCCCTTTTTTATGGATCAGAAGAGGAAAATCAGAGGTGGCCCTCTCAGAGGCCCCGTGGAGCGATCATTAACCGTAGACCGGCTCCATTCCGAGCCGCGACCTCCTGGTTTTCAGGCTTTCTTTTGCCAGAATGCGGGTGATGTCTCGCGCCCTGTCCAGCCTGCTCGCCTACTTCACGCCGCTGGCCTCGGAGGTTCACCGTGACGCCGGGGGGGTGACGCTGCTGACGCCGGAGACGAACATTCTGGCGCTGAATGCGACTTACTGTGAGGCCAGCTGTCCGGCCCAGCCGCGTTCGCCCCTGCTGGTGGGGACGCAGGTGTTGCCGGGTCGGGATGTGGGTGGGCTGCGCGTGGGCGTCTACGAACCCCGGCCAGAGGACTCGAAGATCGTGGTCGAGCAGGTGTCGCGCCTGCAATTCGCCACCTGGGCGGGCGTGTTGGCGGAGGCGTACGATACACCGGCGTGGGCCGGGCCCATCGCCAGGCACCTGGGTCAGAAACTCGAAGGGGACATTCAGAGCGTGCTGCTATTGGCTTACGGCGCTTCAGAGACGCTGGGGGCGCTGCTCTGGCGCGAGGGGCAGGCGCACTTATGGGGCACCCTGGACGGCGCGGTGGACGTGCCGCTCTTGAACGCGGCGGCGGAACTCGCTTCCTCTCCCCTGCTGGTCAGTGTGCCAGATCAGTCGCGTGTCGCCGTACAGGAGGCGGAGATAGTGACTTTCACGCTGACCGGGCCATGACGGTCTGTCCGCCCTGTACCCGATCTCCCACGCCCACTTGCGGCAGGACGCTGAGGGGGAAATAGACGACCACCAGGCCGCCTTCGGGCAGAAACAGGGCCTTGTGACCGGCGCGGACGGTGTCGCCCTGGTTCAGGTAAGCCGTACCTTGCAGGCCCCGGCGCGAGCCGATGGCGGCCACATGAATGTCTCCTGCAAGTGTCTGGAAGGTCAGCATCAGGCGTTCGTTGGCCCGGGTGCCGGGCGCCCCCAGCAGGTCGACGGGCTGCCGGGCGGCCATTTGCAGCAGGTGTCTGCCGCCCAGGGGAAGCCGGCTGCCGGGAACATGCCGCACTGCCCTGACTTCACCTTCGGCGGGCGCAGAGGTGTACAGCACGTCCAGCGGGCTGACGAGCAGCCCCACCAGCCAGCCTTCTTGCGGCACCTCATCCCTGAACAGTTCGCTGACAGGCCAGTCGAGCTCCTCGGTATGTCCGTGCGAGGCTTGCCCCTGCACGACTTGCCCCCACTCAATGCGCCGCACGAAGGACACCAGGCCGTCGGCCGGGCACAAGAGTTCGCCGGGCCGGGGGTCACTGAAGCGCACCGGGTCGCGGTAACGGTGGACTTTGCGCAGATAAGCGGTGCCCGCTCCGGCAAGGGCAAGCAGGGCCAGACGGCGGGGGACTCTCATGTCCCCCAGTCTAGCCCTGCCCGGCGCTCCGGTGACTGCGCCTCCGGTTACTTCACGTAAATCTGCACGGAGTTCAGCACGTCCGCCTCCGCGCCGGAAATGGGCTGCTCCCCGAACGCCCCGGTCTGCGAGGTCTTGGTGAGGCTGTTCAGGGCGGCCATGCCGTCCACGACCTGCCCGAACACGGTGTACTGCCCGTCCAGGAAGTCGGCGGCGGCCAGCGTCAGGTAAAACTGGCTGCCCTGCGAATCCAGGCTGGCGGCGCGGGCCATGCCCAGCACGCCGGGGCGGTCGAATTTCAGCCCATTCCTGTTCTCGGCCATGAAGCGGTAGCCGGGCCCGCCGGTGCCCCATTCGGCCTTGCGGGCAGGATCGGCGCTGCCAGGATCGCCGCCCTGCGCCATGAACCCATCGATCACGCGGTGAAAGCGCGTGCCGTCGTAGAAGTGATTGAGGGCCAGGAACACGAAGTTGTTCACGGCGACCGGCGCGGCCTTGGCGTTCAGGTCGATGGTGATCGTGCCTTTGCTGGTGTTCATGACCGCGCGGTAGGACCTGGCGGGGTCGATGATCTGCGCGGCCTTATCGAACTGACGCACAGGCGCGGTGCTGAGCGGCGCCATGAGCGTGTACCCAGCGGGCGCGGCGGGCGCCCTGGCGGGAACGGGGGCTGGAGCGGGGACGACAGGGGCAGGTTGAGCAGGCGTTTTCGTGGTCTGGGCGGCCGGGGCGCACGAGAACAGCAGCAGTGTCACAGGAAGCAAACTCAGGCTTTTTTTCATGTGCTCAAGTATCCCACGCTGACATGAGGCGTGGGATCGACGAGACGCAGCGGCAAGTGAGTGGCAGACCAACTGCATCCCGCTCACGCCCACTTGATCAGTCCGGTCTCCAGCGGGTGACTGAGGCCGTCAATCTCCGGAATCATGCGCACGCCCAGCGAGTACAGGCCACTGTCGGCCAGCGGCACTTCGCCGCTGTAGACGTTGCCCTGCTGGTGCCGGAGGGGCACGCGGGTCTGGTGCTCGCCGCGCATCAGGACGGCCTCGACGTTCAGTTCTTCGGGGTTGATGCCGGCGGGGTTGACGTTGGCGGTCACGGTCACGGTCTGGCCGGGGTGGGCGGTGGTGGGCATATTGGCCTGCGCGCTGATCTGCGTGTAGGGCCACTGCTGGCGCACCCAGGTTTTCCACTCGGCGATCTGCCGGGCTTCCCTGGAGTGATCCTGGCTGACGCGGGCGGCCCGCTGCGCGATGGGCAGGTAGTACTGCTGCACGTAATCGATCACCTGTCGCTGCATCGAAAAGCGCGGGCTGACGGTCTCGATGCTGTCGCGGACAGTGTGCGCCCAGCTGGCCTCACCGGCAGCGCCGCCGTAGTAGCGCGGAACGATCTGGGTTTCCAGGGTGGAGTACAGACTGTAGGCGTCGGCGTCGTCCTGCACGTTCAGGTCGGCGTACTCGCGTTCCTCGCCGATGCTCCAGCCGTTGTCGCCGTCGTAGCCTTCGCGCCACCAGCCGTCCAGCACGCTGAAGTTGGGGCTGCCGTTGAAAGACGCCTTCATGCCACTGGTGCCGGAGGCTTCAAGCGGGCGGCGGGGGTTGTTGAGCCAGATGTCCACGCCCTGCACCAGGTGGCGCGCGACGTTCATGTCGTAGTTTTCCAGAATGACGATCTTGCCGCGGAATTCGGGCTCCTGACTGACGCGGAAGATCTCCTGAATCAGGGCCTTGCCGGGGTTGTCGGCGGGGTGGGCCTTGCCGGCGAACACGAATTGCACCGGGCGCTCAGGGTTGTTGACAATTTTGCTGAGGCGGGCCTTGTCGCGGAACAGCAGCGTGGCGCGTTTATAGGTGGCGAAGCGCCGGGCGAAGCCGATGGTCAGGGCGTTCTCGTCGAGCAGGGTGTCGGTGTGGGCGACGTCGGCGGCGCTGGCTCCGTTGCGCAGCAGCTGTTCTTTCATGCGTCCGCGCACGAAAGCGATCATCTGGCGCTTCATTTCGCGCTGCACGTCGCTGAGCTGCGTCTCGGTCAGGTTCTCGACGGCCTTCCACATCTCCTCGTCTTCCAGGCGCTGTGTCCAGCCTTGCGGCAGCACGGTGGAAAGCAGGTCGCGCATGGGCTGGCTGGTAAACGTCAGGTTGTGCGCGCCGTTGGTCACGTGCCCGATGGGGACTTCCTCGGGGTTGGCGCCCTCGTAGAGGAAGTTCCACATCTTGCGGCTGACTTCGCCGTGCAGTTCGGACACGCCGTTGGCGGCGCGGCTCATGCGCAGGGCGAACACGGTCATGGAAAAGGCCGGCACCACCTGACCGTCCCAGTTCTGGTCGTGGCGGGCCAGGGCGTACAGGTCGTCGCGGGTGGTGTTCAGCACGCCGGGCCAGCGGCCGATGTAGCGGTCCATCAGCTCGAAGGTAAAAGCGTCGTTGCCGGCAGCCACCGGTGTGTGCGTGGTGAAGAGGGTACTGCTGGCCGCCGTTTCCAGCGCGGTCTTGAAGTCCAGGCCCTGCGCCACGTACTCGCGCATACGTTCCAGGCTCATCAGGGCGGCGTGGCCCTCGTTCATGTGGTACACGCTGGCGGGAACGTTCAGGGCGCGCAGGGCGCGAATGCCCGCGACGCCCAGCAGGACGTACTGCTGCACCCGCAGTTCCTGGTTGCCGCCGTACAGGCGGGCGGTGAGCTTGCGGTCGTCCTCGGTGTTCTCGGGGAGGTTGGTGTCGAGCAGCAGCACCTGAATGCGGCCCACCTGGAGTTTCCAGACGCGCACCTGCACGTCGTGATCCCCGATCCAGACCTTGAGGCGCACTTCCTCACCGGCGCTGTTGAGGGCCACGGTGATGGGCAGGGTGGTCAGGTCGAGTTCATCGTAGGCCTCGTTCTGCCAGCCGTCCTTGTCGAACAGTTGCCGGAAGTAGCCCTGGTGAAACAGCAGGCCCACCGCCGTGAAGGGCAGGCCCAGGTCGGAGGCACTTTTGCAATGGTCGCCCGCCAGCACGCCCAGGCCGCCGGAGTAGATGGGCAGCGATTCGTGGTAGGCGTACTCCATGCTGAAGTAAGCCACCGGCTGCATGCTAGAGGCATTTTTGCTGACCCAGGTGTCCTTCTGGCACATGTAGGCATCGAAGTCGGCCATGACCTGCCGGTAACGCGCCAGGTAGGTGGGGTCGACGGCAGCCGAGTTCAGGCGCTCCTGCGAGACTTCCAGCAGGGTACGCACCGGGTTATGCTGGAAGCGCTCCCAAATTTCGGAATCGAGTTCCTGGTAGAGGCTCTGCGCGTGGGGCGTCCACGACCAGTACAGGTTGTAAGCCAGTTCGGAAAGCCGCGCAATCTCCGGTGGAAGTTGCGGCAGCACGGTGACTTTACCAATGATGTTCATCGTCAGGTAGCTTAGCGCAGCCGGTGAAATGGGGGGATGAGCTCATTTGCACAGTCCTTTTAGGACCACTTATCCGCCAAAATTGGTCGCTTAACTCCGGTTATGGAAGAGGTGAGGGCCGCTTGGCCCTTCTCCCCCTTTCGCCGGATGCAACTCTTCATGTTTTTATTGCGTAATAAGGGGCATGACTGATGGCAAACTCCAGCACCTGACCCCGCCCGAGTCCACCCTGCAAGCGCCGGAGGCCGTTCAGCCCGTGCGGGCGCAGGAAGCCCCGGAAATGGTGCCGCTGACCCCCGAGGAACAGACGCGCCTGGAACAGATGGCCCGCAGCTTCGCGCAGGACGTGCTGAGCGCCGGCACCAACAGCCCCGAGTTCCGGCGCAAACTCGACGCCGTGCACGACCTGGGCCTGCCCGAGCAGCGGGCCGCCGCCCAGAGCAGCAACCGCATGCTCGACCGGCCCCTGCGGGCCACCAAGATCGGCGCCCTGGCCGAGGGCAGCGATATCCTGAAGGGCCTGACCGACCTGCGCCGCACCGTGGAAGACCTCGACCCCAACCGCACGCCCACGCCGCGCCGTTTCTTCGGCATGCTGCCCGGCGCCAAGAAAGTGCAAAACGCCATGGACAAGTACCAGAGCGCCAACGCGCACCTGAACGGCATTCTGGAGAGCCTGTACCGCGGCCAGGACGAACTGCGCCGTGACAACGCCACCATCGAAACCGAGAAAGTTCACCTGTGGGACACCATGCAGAAGCTGCGGCAGTACGCGCACGTGGGCAAATCGGTGGACGCGGCGCTGACGGCGGAACTGGCGCAACTCCAGCAGACTGACCCGGAAAAAGCCCGTGTGGTCAGTGAGGAACTGCTGTTCGCGGTGCGCCAGCGCGTCACCGACATCCTGACGCAACTGGCGGTCAGCATTCAGGGCTACCTGGCACTCGACCTGGTGCGTCGCAACAACCTGGAACTGATCAAGGGCGTCGACCGCGCCACCACCACCACCGTCAGCGCCCTGAAAACGGCCCTGATGGTCAGCCAGGCGCTGGGCACCCAGCAGGCGGTGCTGGGGCAGGTGAACGCCGTGAACGAAACCACCGGCAAGATGATCTCCAGCACCGCGCAACTGCTGAACAAGCAGTCCACGCAGATTCAGCAGCAGGCCGGCAGCGCCACCGTCGACCCGCAGGTTATTCAGGCGGCCTTCCGCGAGGTGTACGGCGCACTGGACGCCATCAGCACCTACCGCGCCCAGGCGCTGGAACGCTTCAACGACACCATTCAGGTGCTCGACCGCGAAGTCGCGCAGGCCGAAACGTACCTCGACCGCGAACGGGAAAGCACCGCGCGCGAACTCGCGCAGAATGTGAAAGTCACGCAGGAAGGCGAACTGAAGCTGTAAGGGATGGGATTCAGCAGCATTTGAAGAGAGAACGTCAGTCACTCTGTGGAAAACCGGAGCGGCTGGCGTTTCCTGCTGGGCAATGACGTACAATGCGCCTCTCATGACCAATCCGACTGCCGTCGACCAGACGTTCGCCGCCACGCTTCTGGATGGTCGGGTGCGCTTTCTGGCGCGGGGGGCCACCTGCACGGTGTTCACCAATGGGGCGCGAGTGGTGCGCCTGTCTGACCCGGACCCCGCCAAAGCGTCGCGCTTCCGGGTGGATGCCCAGGTGCGGCGAAAACTGCATGCCCTGGGTGTGCCCACGCCGCTGACCGAGGACATGGGCGTGCTGCCGGACGGGCGGGCTTACAGCATCGAGGCGCTGATCCGCGGGGACGACCTGCCGCCCACCCCCGAGGGAGTCCGGCAGCTTTCAAGGGCGATCAAGGCGCTGCACACGCTGGAATGCTGCGGATTCGGCCTGCTGGAAGACCGGGCGGACAGTCTTTGCGGTTCGGGCCGGACGCCGGCCGAGGGGGTGCTTTCTCGCCTGCACCAGCCCTGGCCTTTCGCAGAGGGGCCACTCGCGGCCCAGCCGCTGGTGTGGGCCGCGCCGGACTTGCAAGGGGCGCTGGCGGCCCTCGAAGATGAGTTGCTGAGCCTGGCCGAACTGCCCACCTGCGTGTGTCACACCGACCTGCACCTCAACCAGTGGCTGTGGCGGCGGGGCGAACTGGTCGCCCTGCTGGATTTCGGGGACGCCAGCGTCGGCCCGGTGGCGTGGGACTGGGCCAGCCTGGCGTATTTTCACGGCTGGCCGCAGGCGACGGAACTGGCCGGTGCGCCACTGGGCCGGGAAGTGGCGCTGTTCGGGCTGCTGCTGGCCTTTCACCGCGCCAGTCGCGCGGCCAGAGACAACCACCCACAACGCACCGATGAAGCGGCTGCGTTTGCCCGTTCGTGCCTGGAACGCCTGGAAGATTCGCCCTGCTGACGACCTTGCGCTTGTGCAACGCCTGCCATAGCGCCCTGCACACTCCGGCATTGCTCCAAGAATTCTCCCGAAGAAAGCGCCGACCACCAGCGTATTGAAAGCCGGATCAGTCCCAGTCCCAGGTGCGCCAGTCGCTGGGCCTGGCCTAGCTTTTGCCGCTGCCTTTTTCCCTGTCGTGGCGGCCCGGCGCGGGGAACCAGGCGTACACCTGCGAGAGCGCGGCGTCCAGGCGCTCCAGCAGGCCTTCGCGGAGCTGCTCGGATTCCTTTTCGGTCACGTTCTCAAGTTCACGTTCCAGGCGTTCTTGCACCTGCTCCAGCAGGCGCAGGTAGGGCTCGCGGGCCTTGCGGGTGGCTCCCTTGCGCAGCGGCACGGGGTCGATGATGGGCGTGAAGCTGTCTACCGCGTCCTGTAGTTGTGCCTGGCGTCTGGCCAGGCGGGCAGCCCTGGTCTGCTCGGCGCGTTCACGGGCGTCGGCGGCTTTGGCCTGCGCGGCCAGAAAGGTGTCGTCGGATTCGGCCTCGTGCACGCGTTCTTCGCGGTACAGCTTGACCGGGGGCAGGCGCCGGCGGCCCATCTTCAGGCCGTTGGGGCGGGTGGAATCGTGCTCGCCCAGAAAGCGGCGAATCAGGGCCGGCGTCCAGCCCCGGTCTTTCAGATCCTGGGTGGCCAGGAACCCCGGCGGGTTGAGGGCCGTGCCCCGGTTCACCCCCCCGCCCTGTTCACGGGTGCCACTCGCGGCGCAGCAGGTCGAAACGCACGCTGTCGAAGCGCTGACCGCCCACCAGTCGGGCTTCGCGCACGCGGGCGCACTCGCGGAAGCCCAGGCGCAGGGCGGCGCGGATCATGCGCTCGTTGCCGCTCCAGGTGGTGAAGGTCAGGGTGTGCGCGTCGGTCCAGTCCAGCGTGTCCTGCACCCACAGTTTCAGGGCGCGGCCCCCTACACCGCCCCCCCAGTACGCCGGGTTGAAAATCAGGATGCCCAGGTCCCACCAGCCGCCCCCGCCCGGCTCCTCCTCGTCGCGGTTGACCATACCGACCACTATGCCGTTCACGTCGATCACCCGCTCGTCTGCTTCGGGGGGGGTCGCTTCCAGAAAGCGGAGATAAGCCTGCATGGTCTGGGTGGTCTGCTCGGCGGGCATGTAGGGAGAGTCCCAATGGCGCCACGCGGCCTGCGGGTCGGTGAGCCAGCGGGCCATTTCGGGAAGGTCGCCCGGTTGACGGTCACGCAGCACCACGGGCAGGGTCTTCAGGTCGGGCACGGCGCGAGTATGCCAGAACGGCAGGCGGCGTGCGCGGCCCCGTTAAAGTTCGGGCAAGGGCTGGCGCAGGCGCAGGTAGCGGTGCCCAGCCAGTTGCGTCTGCCCGGCGGCGGCAAACCCGTGCCGGACATAGAGGCGCTGCGCCGGGTTGCCTTCCTCGACCAGCAGGCCCAGCGGCAAGCCCTGCTGCCTGGCTTTCTCGGAACAGGCCCGCAGCAGGGCTGTTCCGACGCCCTGCCCGCGCACATCAGGCAGGGTGGCCAGGGTGTCCAGGTACAGTTCGCCGGGCAGGCCCTCACTGACGACCTGATCCGGCAGGCCGCGGGACTTCAGGAAGTCGCGGAATGGCTGGTCGAGGTGCACCGCGAACTCGCCGGGGTACAGCACCGCCAGGCCGGCGGGCCGACCATCAAGCTCGGCAATCAGCGTCTGCGTGAAACTGAGGCGGTGGCCGCGCAGCGGAAAAAACTGGGAAATGACGTGCGCGGCCTCGTCGTCGCTGGCGCTGCCGGTGAGGGCCTGGCCGATGGCCCCGATGGTCTGCTGGATCAGGGGCGCGGCGAAACCGGCGTCGAAAACCTGGGCGGGGCGAACGGTGACGGACACCCGCGCATTATGGCCGCTGGTGAAGAACAGTTGAAGACCGTCCGAGCCCCCGGCGAGCCGGCGCGGCTTACGGTGAGGCATGCCGCTGAAACCGAAGATCGACCAACCCAAATCCGAGGCCCGCCGCGTGGGGTTCGCCCTGGTGGGCATCGGGAAACTGACCGCCGAGCAACTCATTCCGGCAGCGCGCACCAGTGAGGACGCCTACGTGGCGGCGCTGGTGACCAGTGAGGAGGACAAGGGCGAGGCGTTTGCCCGCGCCTTCGACCTGACCGACCAGGACGTCTACAGTTACGACGAATTCGAGCAGCTGGGCGAGCGGGAGGATGTGGAAGCGGTGTATATCGTGCTGCCCAACTCCCTGCACCGCGAGTACGTGGAACGCGCCGCGAAGATGGGCAAGCACGTGCTGTGCGAGAAACCGCTGGGCGTGAACGCCGAGGACGCGCAGGCGATGGTGGACGCCTGCCGCGAAGCCGGCGTGAAACTCATGACCGCCTACCGCTGCCAGTACACCCCGCACCACTGGGCCGCGCGGGACGCCGTGCAGGGCGGCAGACTCGGGGACGTGAAGGTGCTCGACAGCATTCACGTGCAGGTCGAGGAAGACCCGACCGCCTGGCGCCTGAAAAAGGAGTACGCGGGCGGCGGCCCCCTGCCGGACATCGGCCTGTACAGCCTGAACATCCTGCGCTTCGTGCTGGGCCAGGAACCCGAATGGGTATTCGCGCAGCAGCACCAGCCCAAGAACGACCCGCGGTTCAGGGAGGTCGAGGAGTCCGTCAGTTTCATGCTGGGCTTCCCGGATGGCGTGATGGCCAACGCCCTGACCAGTTACGACGCCTTCAAGACCACCAGCCTGCGCGTCATGGGCAACAAGGGGTCACTGCTGATGGACCCGGCCTTTCCTTACGAGGGCCTGAAGCTCACGGTTTCCGACGAGCGGGGCGAGACGACGCCCAGTTTCCCCCACTACGACCAGTTCGGGCTGGAATTCGACCATTTTGCGCAGTGCATTCGTCGGGACAAGACCCCCTGGACGCCCGGCGAGGAGGGCGTGCAGGATCATGTGATCATGGACGCCCTCTACCAGAGTGCGCGCTCAGGACAGGTCGTCAAATTGCCGAAACCGCAAAAGAAACGGGACGCCTTCCGGGGTGAAAAACCCAGACTGCCTGGGCAGGGGAAGTAAGCTGTTGCCGTCCAAACCGCCAGGGCCGCCAGTCATGACCACCGCCCCAAGGCTGGAGGCCCCCACCCCGGGAGCCTCGCCGACGTGACCCACCCCGCATTTGGCTTCCTGTTTTGCAGTACACTGGGTGGCTGTGACGCGCCAGGCCACCCCTTGAACTTCAGTGGGAATTTCACCGGGCCACCGCGTTGCCCGGAGGAACTTTGAGTTACTGGCGCAATCAACTGAAACCGCTGCTGGACGCCGAGACGGGCACCCTCTTCAAACAGGCCCCGGTGCGCGTGACGCTGGCCTTTCCCAACCGCTACAGCGTGGGCATGGCCTCGCTGGGCTACCAGGTCATCTACCGCATGTTTAACCAGGAGGACGGGGTGGCGTGCGAGCGGGCCTTCCTGCCGGATGACGTGGAAGCCTTCGAGAAGGCGGGACAGGCCCTGCCGACGGTCGAGTCCGGGCGGGCGGCAGGCGACTGCGAACTCTTTGCCATCAGCGTCAGTTTCGAGCTTGACCTGACCAACATCATCCGGCTGCTGGACGTGGCCGGCATGCGCCCGTTACGCGAAGAGCGCGACGACACCGACCCACTGGTGATGATCGGCGGGCCGTTCACCAGTTCCAACCCTTATCCCCTGACGCCGTTTGCGGACGTGATCATCATCGGGGACGGCGAGCAGATCGTGCCGGTGGTCAGCGAGGCGCTGCGCGAGTCGGCCACCCGCGAGGAATTTTACGATCTGGTGGACGGAATGCCGGGCATTTTCCTGCCCTCGCGCCATACCCACGAGCCGCACTGGGCCACCGCTCCCAAGGAACTGCTGCCGGCCTACAGCCAGATCGTCACGCCGCACAGCGAACTGAGCAACATGTTCCTGGTCGAAGCGCAGCGCGGCTGCCCGCGCCCCTGCACTTTCTGCCTGGCCCGCACCATGTACGGCCCCAACCGCAATAACCAGGCCCAGGAACTGCTGGACGTGATTCCCGAGTGGGTGGAGAAAGTGGGCCTGGTGGGCGCGGCGCTGTCGGACTTTCCGCACACCAAGTTCGTGGGCCGCACCCTGACCGAGCGCGGAATCAAGCTGGGCGTCAGCTCCATCCGCGCCGACACGGTGGACGAGGAACTGGCCGAGATCCTGAAAGCAGGCGGCCTGCGCACCTTTACGGTGGCGTCCGACGCGCCGAGTGAACGCCTGCGCCGCTGGCTGAAGAAAGGCATCACCACCGAGGACTTGCTGAAAACCGCGCACATCAGCCGCGACCTGGGCTTCAGCGGCCTCAAGGTCTATATGATGACCGGCCTGGGGCCCGAAACGGACGACGACATCACCGAGCTGATCGCCTTTACCAAAGAGTTGGCGAAGATCAACCGCATCGCGCTGGGGATTTCTCCGTTTGTGCCCAAGCGCCATACGCCGCACTTCGCCGACCCCTTCGCGGGGGTGCAGACCATCGAGAAGCGCCTGAAACGCATCCAGAAGGAACTGCGCACCACCGCCGAGCTGCGCAACGTGTCAGCGAAGTGGGCCTGGGTGGAGTCGGTGATCGCGCGGGGCGGCCCGGAAGTCGGCCTGGCGGCGTACCAGATTTACCGCAACGAGAGCATCGGGGCGTGGAAAAAGGCACTGGAGGAAGTCGGCTGGACGGACGAGTTCGAGGCGAATGTTCCCAGCATTGGCCTGCCGCCCGGCCAGTACGAGTCGAGGGAAGTCAGCGCCCACGCCCAGGGCCTGGCGGTCTAAACCCACTTCATCACGACAACCTGCAATCAGGCGGACGCCCACCCGGCGTTCGCAACTTTTTGGCCCGAAATCCCGTACAGAACACCAAGGGAGGAAACATGCCGGACAGAAAGGTGCAGGTGCAGTCCCGCGCCAGCGTGACGCTGCAGGTGCTGGGATTCGGGCTGGGGTGGGGGCTGCTGGGCAGTGTGCTGGCCGCCGGGGCCGGGTATGCCCTGGGGACGCGAACTTTAGCCGCCGCGCTGGACGGGCTGACGTGGGGAACCTGGGCGCTGTTGGGGGTGGCGCTACTGCTCACCTTCGGGCTGGGCACAGGTCAGTTCAATGAGCGGTCTTACGGTGCGATTTACAGTAGGGCCACCGAGGTGCAGGAAAAACCCCTGCCCTGGAATGCCGTTTTGATTTCCTGGCTGGCCTCTGCCTGTTGTGCTGCTGTCCTGCTGATCGCGCGGGTTTTCCTCGCCACTTGACCCCGGAGAGTGGTGAGCCGACGACAACAGAGAAGGAAACTGCAGCGCTATTCTGGCTGTGCAAGAATCGGATGAAGCCGGCCTGACTCGGCTACCCTGGATGACAGGAAAAAACAGCCGCGACAGCGCCCGTCAGGCGAACAGCGGCCCCAAATCGGTCAGGCGTCCGGTGGGGCGCAGGCTGTGAAACTGGTGGCTGCCGAACACTTCCTGAAAGCGAGCGGGCGTCAGGGTGCGGGGCTGCCCACTCGGGCCGGTGGCTTCGATGACCTCACCGCGCGCCGTGAAGTGGTACAGGCCCTGATCGGTGACGCGCTGCCTTTTTCCCTGGCCGTGCGTGAGGCAGGCCACGGCACTGAACTCCTGCCCGCCGCGGCCCCGCAGGAAGGCTAGGAGTTCAGCGGTACCCAGGTGGGCGTCAGGAGACAACCGTACCCGCACCGTTCAGGGCTTCGCTGACGGGCTTCCCGGCGCGGGCGTCCCCGAAGATCACGCGGCGCACTCCGCCCCGAACCGCTTCGGCGGCCCCCAGCACTTTTTTCTTCATGCGGTCTTGCGCGAACTCCAGGTAACGTTCAACGTCATCGGCGGGAATCTCGCGGATCAGGCTGCTTTCGTCGGGGTAGTGGCGCAGCAGGCCCGGCACGTTGGAGAGCAGCAGCAGCGCCTCGGCCCTGAGCGCCACGGCCAGCGCGGCGGCGGCGCGGTCACCGTCCACGTTGATGGCCACGCCCTCGTAACTGCTGGCGGGGGGCGTCAGCACCGGCAGGTAACCGGCCGAGAGCAGCAACTCGATCAGGCCGGTGTTCACCTTCTCCACGGTGCCGGTGTGGTCGCCGCGCAGCACCTTCACCTTGCCGTTCTCCACCGCCCGCACGCTGTCCTTGTGTTTGCCTTCAAAAATTCGCCCGTCCAGCCCGCTCAGGCCCACCGCGTTCACGCCCAGGCGTTGCAGGCGCTCCACGATGCCCTTGTTCATCTTGCCGCAGTACACCATCTCGAAAATTTCCAGCGTCTCGCGGTCGGTGAAGCGGCTGGTGTAGCCGCTGGGACTGGTCACGAACTTCGGCGGGTGGCCCAGCGCCTCGGCCACGCGGTTCGTCTCGCCGCTGCCGCCGTGCACCAGAATCAGTCGCTCGCCGGCCTGGTGGCGCCCGGCGATATCCGCGCACACCGCGTCGTAGTCAATCCCCGCACTTCCGCCCACCTTCACCACAATCATGACCGCCATGCTAGCGGAAAAAAGAGCGTGGAGCGCAGCGCGTGGAAGGCGGAAAAAGCTGGAGTGGGCCGGTTTTCCCGGTGTCCGGACGTCAGCTCCAGCCTGAAGCGCCGGCCATCCGCTATGGTTGAACCATGGTCACGGTCGTTTCTCATCCCCTGGTGCAGCACAAGCTCTCGATCATGCGTGACGAACGCACCGGAGTCAAGGAATTCCGCGAATTGGCGGGCGAATTGAGCCTGCTGCTGGCTTACGAGGCCATGCGCGACCTGGAAACCGAACCGCTGCGCCTGCGCACCCCCATTCAGGAGGGGGACTTCCCGGTGCTGAGCGGGCGCAAACTGGCGCTGGTGGCCATTTTGCGGGCGGGCCTGATCATGGCCGAGTCGATGGTCACCCTCGTTCCTGCCGCGAAAGTCGGGCACATCGGCCTGTACCGTGATCCTGAGACGCTGCAACCTGTCGCGTACTACAACAAACTGCCCAGCGACATCGCCGAGCGACGCGTGTTCCTGACCGACCCCATGCTGGCGACCGGCGGCAGTGCCAGCGTCGCCATTCAGAGCCTCAAGGATGCCGGGGCCACCAGCATTAAACTCATGAGCATCCTGGCCGCGCCCGAGGGCATCGCCGTGATCGAGCGCGATCATCCGGATGTGGGCATCGTGGTGGCTGCCGTCGACGAGCAGCTGAACGACCACGGCTACATCGTGCCGGGACTGGGGGACGCCGGCGACCGGATTTACGGCACGAAGTAAGCGAACTGCAAAAAGAAGTCCGCTTCCGGCCATTCGCCGGGGGCCTTTGCGTTACCCTGACGCCGTGACCAACTTGCCTGAAGTTTCCGCCGGGGCGCTCGTAATGGTGGACATTCCCGGCCCGGTGCTGGACGCCGACACTGCCGCGCATCTGAAACGCTGGGGCATTCGCAGCGTGTGCCTGTTCGGAAAGAACGTGGAGTCGCCGCAGCAGTTGCGGCAACTCTGCGTCGATCTGCGTGAAGTGATGGGTTCGCACGCGCTGATCGCGCTGGACCACGAGGGAGGCGCGATCATTCGCCCGACCTTCTGGCCCTTCGTGCCCAGCGCCATGAGCCTGGGCGCGGCCGACGACGTGAACCTGACCGAGGAGATGAACGCGGTGCTGGCGCGGCAACTGCGCTCGGTGGGCATCAACTGGAATTTCGCTCCGGTGCTGGACGTGAACGTGAACCCGGCCAACCCGGTGATCGGCGAGCGGGCCTTCGGGGCGGACGCGGCGCTGGTCAGTCGGCACGGAGCGGCGGCCCTGCGCGGGCATCACCGGGAAGGCGTGGCCGCGTGCGTGAAGCACTTTCCAGGTCACGGCGACACCGCGCTGGACAGCCACCACGACCTGCCGCAGGTGGCGAAAACCCGCGCCGAACTGGAGCGCGGCGAGTTGCGGCCCTTCCGCGAGAACCTGCCGCTGACGCCCGCGGTGATGACCGCCCACATCGTTTACCCGGCGTTCGATGCCGCGCATCCGGCGACCCTCTCGCCCGCCGTGCTCGGGGGCCTGCTGCGGGAAGAGTGGGGCTACGGCGGCGTGATCGTGACCGACAGCATGGGCATGAAAGCCATCGACGACCACTACGGGCGCGGCGAGGCGGGCGTCCTGGCGCTGAGGGCCGGCGCCGACCTGGTGATGGCGCTGGGCCGCCTTGAAGCGCAGGAGGCGACCCTGCAGGCCATCCAGGCTGCGCTGCCCACGCTGGACGTGCAGGCCAGCGTACAGCGGCTGGAGAACCTGGCGCAGCGTTATCCGTCGGTTCCGGATGCAGTGGTGGATACAGCAGCTGACACCGCCGCCTGCGTGGATGCCTGGGCACGCGGCCTGACCGCTTACCGCGATCCTGTGGCCCCCGCGCCCGGTTCAGAAGTGGTGCTGGTGGCCCACCGCACCCCGCAGCGCGAAACGGTCAGCGAGGCCGCCGCCGATGCCGACACCCTGGCGCGGGAACTGGGCCAGGTGTACGACGTGCAGCTGGTGGCCTTCGAGCAACCGGAGGACATCGACTGGCCGGGCCTGAAAGCGTGGGGCCGGCCAGTCATTCTGGCGACCACCTTCCGCCACCGCCAGCCCGCCTTCAGGGACGTGGCGCCTGACCTGCACCTGGCGCTGTACAACCCTTACGCCGTGCTGGACGTGGACGCGCCGGCCGTCATCACCTACGGCTTTCGCCCCGAGGCCAGAACGGCCCTGCTGGACTGGCTCAGGGGCCACCGAACCCTGGCCGGTCAGCGGCCCTTCTGAGCTCCAGCCTTCTGAGTCCTGGCAGGTTTACTTCTCCCAGGGCCAGGGGCCGGGCGCGGCCGCGATGCCCAGCGCGCGCGGGCCGGTGTGAATGTTCAGCACCGGGTTCACCGGGGCCTGGCCGTCCCAGAGGAGGGGGTGATGGGCCGCCACCAGTTCACGGGCCACGTCGGCGTCCTGCTGAATGTTGCCGTAGAGGAATCCCACACGCAGGGGCGTGCCCTCGCCGTACTTCCGGGTGATCTGCGCGACCACGGCCTCGATGGCGGCGCGGTAACTGCGGGCGCGGCCCACGTTCTCGTAGGTGCCGGTGGTCTTGTCCACGTGAATGACCGGTTTCAGGTTCAGCAGGCCCCCCAGGGTGGCCGCCACCCGCCCGATGCGGCCACCCCGGCGCAGGTACTCCAGCGTGTCGATGGTGAAGTAAAGCTCGGTTTCGTCGGCCACCTGCTTGATCCACTGCAGGGCCGTCTCGAGGCTCTCGCCGCGTTCGGCGGCGGTCTGCGCGGCGTGCACCTGAAAAGCCTGCGCGGCGCTGAGGGTGCGCGAGTCGTGAATGGTCAGTTTCCCTGGAAAGAGGCGGCGGCTCTGCTCGGCGGAATTGAGGCTGCCGCTGAGCCCGCTGCTGATGGTCACCGCCAGGACGTTGCGCTGAGCAGCCTGCTCGTAGGCCTGCAACCAGTCCTGCGGGGTGGGCTGGGCGCTGGTGGGGTGCGGGCCGCCCGCCTCCAGACGGCGGTACAGTTCCGTGCGCGCGATGTCGTGCGTGCGGAACGATTCGCTGCCGAAAATGACCGAGAAGGGTGCGACCGGGACGTTGTTCTTCAGGCCGGTGTAGGCGTCGAGGCCACCGTCGGTGACCACGGCAAACTGGGGGGCGGTCATTTGATCTCCTGTGCATTCATCTGCTCGATCAGTTTCAGGGCGGCGGTGTGGTCTTCCCCAGCCCCGATGGCGGTGGCGGCGGCGCGGAAAAGGGCTGCCGTCTGGGCCAGCAGCGGGGTGCTTCCCCCCACCCCATTCACGACATCCACGGCGATGCCGCAGTCCTTGGCGAGCAGGCCCAGCGCGAAGGTGCAGGGGAACTCGCGCGTGACCACGCGCTGCGGAATCAGGTTCTGGCTGGCGTTGCTGCGCCCGCTGCTGGCGTTGATGACCTCCAGCGCGGCGCTGACGTTCACGTCATGGCGGGCCAGCGCGGCCAGGCCCTCGCCGGCCGCCCACAGGTTCACGGCCAGCAGAACGTTGTTGATGGCTTTCACCGCGAAGCCCGCGCCGGTATCGCCCACATGCACGGCCTTTCCGGCAAATGCCAGGTGGGGCCGCACAGCCTCGACCTCCCCGGCGGGGCCGCCCAGCATCACCGTCAATGTTCCAGCCTCCGCGCCGCCGGTGCCGCCGCTGACCGGGGCATCCAGGAAGCTCACGCCCCGCTCGGCCAGCTGCGCCTGCTGGCGACGGGCAGCGTCCGGATGACCGCTGGTGCAGTCCACCCAGATCAGGCCGCGTTTCAGGTGGGGGGTCAGCTGCGCCATGACCTCGTCCACCTCGGCGCTGGTGGGCAGGCAGGTAAAGAGCAGGTCGGCCTGGGCAATTTCGGGCAGGCTGGCGGCCACTGTGCCGTACTGCGCGGCGTGGGCCTCGCTTTTGCCGGACGTGCGGTTCCAGACCAGGGCAGCCCCCCCCTGCTGCTGGGCCTGCCGCGCCAGGTGAGCGGCCATGGGAAAGCCCATTGCGCCTAATCCGATGAATGCAGTGGTCGTCATGCTGTCAGGCTAGGGCATGACCACCCGCCACAGTCTCAAACTGAACCGGGTTTAAGTTTTCCGGGCCCCGGCGCCCAGAGCAGGTCTCCGAATTCCGTCAGACGTGGAAGGGCGCCCTGAATCGCTCTATTCTTCGTCCTGTCGTCTGAATTCACTCGCTTTGGTCGGACAAAAGGCACTTCGTTCTTTTGTCAAATACTTTAAGCTCAGCGCTGCGCGTCGATGACGATCTGGCCGTCGCGCAGGAAAGCCCGTTCGGCGCGTTCGTTGCCTTCCATTTTCTTCATGTTGCTGTTGCCTTCCGGCGAGCGGGCCAGCGCGTCGCCGATGCGAATCTGCGGGCTGGCAATGGGCCGCCCCCACACGATGGCATGCTCGTGCCCGCCGAAGCCGGCGTGCGCCAGGCCGCGCAGGGCTCCCGTGACGATCACGTCGCCTTTGGCCACCAGTTCTGCGCCGGGGTTCACGTCTCCCAGCACTACCACGCTGCCCTGGTAATCGCCGCGAAAACCGGCCCGCACGGTGTGCGGAATGATCACGGTCTGCTCTTCGGGAAGGGCGGCAGGCTCCGGTTCCGCCGGGCTGCTCCCGGCATTCACGGTGACACGTGGAGCCCGCACGCGCCCCAGCGTGCCGCCGCTCGCCCGCACCTCGTTCATGGCGACTTCCAGCGCCCCCGGGTGGGTGTCCCCGCTGATTTCGATGGTCACGCTGTCCGACAGCCGCTCGGCCTGAAGGGTCAGGGCACGCTTGACGCTGGCGGGCGTGTCGCCCGGTTCCAGCAGGATATTCAGGCCACCGAACGTGCCGCGAAGCTTCATGAAGGCATGCTAACAAAATCATGCGCCGACACTGCAACGCCGGGCGACACACGAAAAGGGCCAGGCGAGCTGCCGCCTGGCCCCCAAAAGCCGCGTTCAGTCGTCCTGTTTTTTCGGCAGCGTGGTGTAGATGCCCACGTCCGAGGGGTTGGCTGCCGCGATCAGGCGCATCACCTCGGCCTCGTCCGGTTCGCCGACCAGACGCGTGAAATCCCCCGGGCTGAGCACCGTTTCCTTGATGACCAGCCCGTGCGTGTCGGCCCACAGCGCCAGGTCGCGCAGGGCCAGCACCCCCGATTCCCCGAACTGCGGCCCGAAGGCCGGGGCGGTCAACTCCGCCGCGTGGCCCGGCACACGAATCAGCGCGGCGTACTGCGCCTGATCCCGCCGCCCGTGCTGATCGGTGATCATGATCAACTGCCCCCCAGCCACCTTTTCACTGGTGAACACCTCCTGAACGGCTTGTAACGTGTCGAACGGCGCTCCGGGAACGCCCAGCGGCTCATCAATCTTCATGGCGTCAGTGTAGCGACTTATCCGCCTGCCGTTGGTTTCGTTCTTCCCCAGAAAAACGCCAGCGGGAGAACTCCACGTTCGGGAAACTTGTGGCTCCTGTTCGCTCTGCTTTGCAGCTTTGCAAGTCCGCTCGACCCTTCCCAGTGACTGCATCACGGAGGGTTCGGAATGCTTATGACCCGCCGGAAAAGCAGGAAAGGGTCAAGGGGGGTCGTGAAAAGCTCTCTGTCAAACGCGTGGGGCGGGCAATCATGGAGATGAGCCCGCCCAGCCGCTATTTTTTCTCTTTCAGGCTCGTTGAGCCGGTCGCCTCACAGTTTCGTGAGTTTGGGGTACTTCATGATGGCTTCGTCCTCGGACAGGAATTCGCCTTCCACGTCGGGGCTCCAGATCACCTCGGCGCGGATCAGGTCGTCGGGGCTGACGCTGCTGATGGCGCCCAGGGCCCCGCGCACCTCGGCCTGGCTGGTCACGCCGGCGGGCGGCAGGTTGCCCAGGGCATAGGCGGCCACGCCGATGGTCACGGCCAGATACATGTCCCCGGTGTCCTTGCTGTACGAGTAGTTGGTATTGCGGTTGTACCCGCTGTTCGGGTCTTTGTTCTGGTAGTTGCTGGTGGTCTGCGTGCTGAAGGCCGCGCGGGCCTCGGTGGCCCAGGCCCCCACCTGGCTGTCGGCGGCGTTCGCAGCGCCCTGGGCGCGTTCCACGTTGGCGTAGACCCAGCGCTCGGGGTGGCGCAGGGCCACCAGCGCCGCTTCCTGAAGCATGCGCGTCAGGCCCTCGTTGGTGTCCGGATCGCCGGTCTGCGCCACACGCTGGAGGGCGCTTTTGACCTCATCGCCCTCGGCCATCAGGATCTGCACGTTGACCGCCTGGGCCGTGCCGCTCAGGCCACCCAGCGCCCTGCTGCCCTGAAGGCCGCCGCCCAGCATAGACCGGCGCATGCTCATGACCACCAGGAAAATCACGCCGCCGAACAGCAGCAGCGGCAGCAGGCCCAGGCCGAATCCGCCGCTTCCGCCGTAGTACCCGCCCCCGTACCCCCCACTGTTGATGATGATGGGGCCGCTGTACCCGCCGCCCGAATACCCACCGCCACTGTAGCCCCCACCGGAGTACCCGCCCCCGCTGTAGCCGCCACCCGAGCGGCCCCCGCCGGAACTGCCCGAGCTGCGCCCGCCGAAGCCGCCCCCCGACTGGGCCGAGGCCACACTGCCCAGCGAGAAGTCGCTCATGGCAAAGCCAGGCTGGGGCAGGTGGACACTGCCGGCACTCAGCAGGCCCAGCAGGGCCAACGTGGTCACCGCACGGCGCAATCGAGCTGGGCGCACGGCGGAGCGGAGCGCGCTGGAAGGATGGGGGAAAAAGTCACGCTGCATGTCCCCCAAGTGTACGGTGCGGGGCCGGGCGGGGTCCACGCATGAACTTCACGTCAGCCTTCCATGAGGGCAGCAGGTGGGCGTCGTACACTGCCGGACGTGAACATGCATGGAGCCGTCAAGCAACTGAGCGCCGCAGACTGGGAGGCGTTCCTGGCCGGGCTGTACGAGCGGGATGACCGGCTGGAGCTTCGCCGGGCGGGCGAAACCTATCCGCCCCTGGAGGATGTGGACGCCTACGGATTCAGCGCCCATGCCGAGGCCATGCACAGCGCCGAGGTGGACGGTGACGTGTGGGGCACGCTGGAAGACATCGAGGAGAGTGCCGGGAACGAGGAGGAAGCCTGGCAAAAGATCGTGGCCTTCTACCTGGAGCGCGGCTGCGTCCTGATTCAGGTCACAGGCACCGACGAGCGCGAGGAGTGGCTGGTGGGCGAAGACCTGGCCCGGCGCCTGCAGCTGCTCTGAGGGCGTCCCCTCAGCTGGTTTTCTCGCCGGGGAAACGCCCGTGCTTCTTGAAGAAGGCCAGGATGCTGCCTTCGGCCAGCGCCTCACGGAGGAATTCCGGCGGCGGGGGCAGTTGCACGCTGCCGCCTGCGTGGCGCAGGACGCCGGAGTTCACGTCCAGTTCCACCTGATCGCCGTCCTGCAGCAGGGCCGTCAGATCGTACTCGAAGGCCGGGATACCCAGGTTCAACAGGTTGCGGTAGTGAATGCGGGCAAAACTGGGCGCGACGATGGCCCCGACGCGCAGTTTCTTGAGGGCCTGCGGAGCGTATTCGCGGCTGCTGCCCAGGCCCCAGTTGCGCCCACCGATCAGCACGTCGCCGGGCTGCACCTGCGCGGCGAACTCCGGACGCAGATAATGGAACGCGAACGTCTGAAACACGTCCTCGCCCGCCATGAAGGGGGCGAATTTGCCGGGGAGAATATCGTCAGTGTTGACGCTGTCGCCGAACTTCCAGATGCGGGCCATACCCTGAATTGTGCCGCAAGACCCGCACAAAAGACAGGCCCGGAACCAAAAGTTTCCCGGCCAGTTGGCGGTCTTGCGGTTTACTCGAATTGGCTGATGGTGTCCAGCTCGTGCTTGCGGCGCGTGACCTGCTGCTCGTAGATCTGGCGGCCCAGATCCAGGAACTTGTAGACGTCCGGGTCTTCGTTGCGGTAGTAGCTGAGGGTGCCGTCGCGGCGCGACGTGACAAAGTGGTGGTTGCGCAGGACTTTCAGGTGCTGGCTCATGCTGGCCTGCTCGCCGCCGGTCAGTTCCTGAAGTTGCGTGACTGTCTTTTCGCCGTCGCGCAGGGCGTCCAGAATGGCCAGGCGCAGCGGGTGGGCCAGGGCTTTGAAGAGGTTGGCCTTGTAGATGTGAATTCCTTGCTTCATGGACTGGTTCTCCGTTCGCTGAGCGTGAAGACCACCTTACCTGAGCTGAAGTGTAGATGCAGAGCGGATTTCTTAAAGATCGTTCCGTTCAAAAGTCAGTGAATACCAGACCTCAGCGGAGGCGCGCTGCTCTTTACCCCTGCGCAGCGCGCCGCCTGGCCTGGGGCAAGCGCCGGATCAGACCGGCTGAAAGTCCAGCAGGCGGTTTCTGGCGTCCACCAGCACCACTTTGGGTTCCAGCGTGCGGGCTTCCTCTTCGCTGAAGTTGCCGAAAGCGGCGATGATCACCATGTCGCCAGGGCGCATCAGGTGCGCGGCCGCACCGTTGATGCCGATCACGCCGCTGCCGCGCGGGCCGCTCAGGGCGTAGGTGTGCAGGCGGTTGCCGTTGGTGATGTTCCAGATGTCGACCTTCTCGTTGGGCAGGATGTCGGCGGCGTCCAGCAAGTCCTGGTCGATGGTGACACTCCCGACATAATCCAGGTCGGCCTGCGTGACGGTGGCCCGGTGAATTTTGGCCCTGAACATGATGCGTTCCACAACCTAGGATTGTACGTGCAATTGACTGAAGGGTGGCCGGGGCCAAACCCCCTCGCGCGGTAATGTGGCGGTAACGGCCTGGAACGACAGTACAGTCAGCTTCAAGGAGGGGAAAATGACGAAGATTCTCGTGACGACCGACACCAGCAAGCTGGGTGACGCGGCCCTGCCTCACGCCCGGGCATTGGCCCGCGCCCTGGGAGCCGAACTCGTGCTGCTGAGCGTGCAACCGGATCCAGCGGCGGGCATGGCCGGTGAGTTCGCCTACGCGCCCGTCAGCGTGACCGCCGAGGAAATGCAGCAGGAAGACCGCGAGTTGCAGCGGGCGCTGGAGCAGGTGGCAGAGGGCACGCGGGTCATGACCGAACGTGCCGGCGGGCGCAGCATCGCGCGAACCATCCTGGACGCCGCGCAGGCCGAGGGCGCCAGCATGATCGTGATGACCACGCATGGGCGCAGCGGCCTGGGGCGCGTGCTGCTGGGCAGCGTGGCCGAGGCCGTGGTGCACGGTGCGACCATTCCGGTGCTGCTGGTCAAAGGAGAGCAACCTGTGGCCCAGTGGCCTGAATAAACGGTGGCCCGGCGAGAGAACAGCCAGGCCCCGGGGGCTGCCTGCACAGGGGCTTGAGCCGGCTGGCCGGCGGGCCGCACAATGACCCCTAAATCTGGAGGCAACGCTTGCCGAATTGCGGCACGACCTTTCCTGATAAGCGTCCTGTTTGTTGCGTTCTCCCTCCGGCAGATCACCGGAGGGTTGACTTCACGTCCGGGACGCTTTTTGTTCCTGCTCCTTCCAATCGTGTTGCCCAGTTATTCCATAACTGAGGGGCCGGAAGTCTTGTCAAACGTTCAGGAGCTGTCGTGCCGCAAGGCTGTTGACCGCCGGAATACCCCCAGGAGTAAAACCGTGCCTACCACCCCCCCGCCCGCCCGCATAACCCCTGAAGTTCAACACGACCACACGCCTGCCTACACCGAGCAGCTGGGTGCCCCACGGGGCGACACCGTGCGCGTGCGCCTGCGCACCACGCTGGACGTGACGGACGTGAAGTTGAAGTTCGTCCACGTGGGCGAAATCGAGACCGTGCCGGCCCACGCCATCGCCAGTCTGGACGGGCAGAGCCGCTGGTTCGAGGCGACCCTGCCCCTGCACGAGGCGCGGATGCGTTACGCCTGGCAGCTGAACTTTGCAGATGACCACCTCAACTTCACGAGTCTGGGCCTGCACCACAGCCGCCGGGGCTTTCGCAACTGGTTTCAGTACCTGACGGGCTGCCAGCCGCCCACCTGGGCATGGGAAGCATTTTTCTACCAGATCTTTCCGGATCGCTTCCGCAATGGCGACCCGACCAACGACGTGCAGACCGGCGAATATCTGTACCAGGGCCGCCCGGTCGAGCACGTGGCCTGGGACACCCCTATCGACCGGCGCGGGGATATTCACGCGCATTACGGGGGCGACCTGAACGGCGTCACGCAGGCCCTGCCGTACCTGCGCGACCTGGGCATCACGGGGCTATGGCTCACGCCGGTTTTCGTTTCGCCCAGCAACCACCGCTACGACATCACCGATTACCGCCGTATCGACCCGCACCTGGGCGGTCAGGCGGCCTGGGACGAACTGGTGGCGCACGCCGACCAGTCCGGCATCCGGATCGTGCTGGACGGCGTGTTCAACCACATGGGCAACGAGAACGCGCTGTTTCAGGCAGCGCTGGCCCAGGGCGACGCCCCCGAACGACAGCTGTTTACCTGGCGCGACGAACCCGGCAAGCCCCCCTACCACTCCTTCTTCGACGTGCCGACCCTGCCGAAAATAGATTACGGCAACGAATTTGCCGTGCAGGAGTTTCTGAGCGGCGAGGAAAGCGTGGTGCGCCACTGGCTCCGGCGCGGCGCGGCGGGCTGGCGGCTGGACGTGGCGCACATGATCGGCGTGTCCGGCACGGATCAGGAGAACCTGACCTTGCACCGCGCCCTGAAAAGCGCGGCCCGCCAGGAACGCCCGGACGCCTACGTGTTCGGCGAGCGCTTCTACGACCCGGAACTGGCGCTGGACGGCCAGGGCGAGGACGGCAGCATGAATTACCACGGGTTCGGCCTGCCGGTCATGCAGTGGCTGAGCGGCCAGAGCATCTTCGGCGAACCCAGCCGCCTGGCCGGCGAGGAACTGGTGGACATCCTGTGGGACGCCTACCACGCCCTGCCGCCGCAGGTGGCGCTGAGTATGTTCAACCTGCTGGAATCGCACGACATCGGCCGCGCCCATCAGCGCCTGGGCGAAAGCCGCCGCAAGTTTCTGGCGGCCTTCACGCTGCTGTGCGCCTACCCGGGCGTACCCTGCACATACTACGGCTCGGAGGTGGGCGTCACGCAAAGCCGTGCCGGAACCATGCCGTGGTGCCGCGAACCTATGCCCTGGGATGAAAGCCGCTGGGACAAGCCTCTGCTTGAACAGGTAAAACGCCTGATTCGCGTGCGTCTCGACACCCCTGTGCTGCACAGCGGGGCCCTGCGCTTCATTCACGCGGAGGCCGACGCCATCGCTTTCCTGCGTGAAACTACCGATGCCCAGGGTCGACCCCAGCGGGCGGTGGCCCTGGCCAGCCGCCGCGCCGACACCCACCCCGTTACCCTGCACCTTCCGGGCGGCCCGTGGCGCGACACTTTGACGGGTGAAGCCGTTCCCGGCGGCACCGTGACGCTGGACGCCTGTGGCGGCCGCCTGCTCCTGCACCCCTGAAGTCCAGCCCCAAAAACCAGTGCAGCAGGGAACAAAAAGCGGCCCCCCCGGCAAATACTCCGGGGGGCACTGGCTTCTGCTGGCGGAACGGGAGAGATTCGAACTCTCGGTACGGTTGCCCGTACACACGCTTTCCAGGCGTGCCCCTTCAACCACTCGGGCACCGTTCCAGCGGCAGACAGACTAGCGGACACCCCCAAGAAAAGCAAGCTGCGAGCGCCCGCACCTCGCCGGCCATCCCACGCGCCTGCTCCCGCCCAAATCAGCCGACGGGGCCACTCGCGCCGGGTGCAGGGCCTAACGCTGCGTGAGAGCGGCGTACTGCTGCAATTTCTCCCAGCCCTGTCCACCCTTCATGACCTCGCGGGCCACCGACACCCCCTCGGCTATGGTGGCAACCCGCCCGGCCGTGCGCAGGGCTGCCCCGGCATTCAGGGCCACGATGTCCCGCTGCGCCGGCGTGCCCCCACCCGTCAGCAGCGTCCTGGTGATCTCGGCGTTCTCGGCAGGCGTGCCGCCGACGATGGCCTGGCGCGGGTGCAGGCTCACGCCAAAGTCCTCGGGGTGCATGGTGCGGTCGATCACTTCACCGCCCCGCAGACCCGACACCGTGTTGGGGCCGCACACCGTGAACTCGTCCAGGCCGTCACCGTACACCACCGTGGCGCCCTTCGCGCCCAGCAGGCGCAAGACCTCGGCCAGGACGTGCGTCAACTCGGGCTTGTAGACGCCCACGACCAGGTGGGTGGCCCCCGCCGGATTTCCCAGCGGCCCCAGGATATTGAACACCGTGCGGGTCGCCAGGTCGGAACGCACCGACGCCGCAAACCGCAGGGCCGGGTGATAGTTGCGGGCAAACATGAAGCCCACACCCATGCCGTCGATGGCGTCCTGAATGACCTCGGGCGCAGCATCCAGGTTGACGCCCAGCGCTTCGAGCACGTCCGCACTGCCGGCCCGGCTGCTCGCGGCCCGGTTTCCGTGCTTGGCCACGTCCACCCCCGCTCCGGCAATCACGAAGGCCGCCGTGGTGCTCACGTTGAAGGTGTGCGCCCCGTCCCCACCGGTTCCCACGATGTCCAGCAGCACCTCACGCGGGCGCACGTTCAGGCGCAGCGCATTGCGCCGCATGGCCCGCGCGAATCCGGCAATCTCGCCGGGGGTTTCCCCGCGTACCCGCAACGCGGCCAGTGCCGCCGCCATGCGCGTGCTGCTCATCTCTCCCGTCATGACCTCGTTCATGAACGCCTCGGCGTCGGCCTCCGACAGCACCTCTCCGTTCATCAGGCGGGCGTGAATCATGGGTGCATCCGGCAGTGCGAACGGGGCTTGGGGCTCGGGGCTCGGGGACAGGTCATGGTCATGCGGTCTCTCCCCGATAGTCGCGCACCAGCGTCAGGAAATTGCGGAGCATGTCCATACCCGCCGGCGTCTCGATGCTCTCGGGGTGGAACTGAACACCATAAATGGGGTAATCGCGGTGGCGCAGGGCCATGATGACCTCCTCCTCGGGATCGGTCGTCCAGGCGGTCGCCAGCAGTTCCGGCGGCAGGTCACGCACCAGCAGCGAGTGATAGCGCGTCACCCGCACCCCGTCCGGCAGGCCGGCGAACAGGTCCGCGCCCGCGTGCCGCAGCGGCGAGGTTTTGCCGTGCACCGGCTGCCGCGCCCGCACCACCTGCCCCCCGAACGCCTCGGCGATGCTCTGGTGCCCCAGGCACACGCCCAGCACCGGGATCTCCGGCCCCAGCTCGCGCACCACCTCGACACTCCGCCCCGCCTCGGAAGGCGTGCAAGGCCCCGGCGACACCACGATCGCCTCCGGGTTCAGCGCCCGCACGTCCTCCAGCGAGAACGCGTCATTGCGCCACACCGTCACCTCGCACCCCAGTTCACCGAAATACTGCACCAGGTTGTAGGTAAACGAATCGTAGTTGTCGATCAGCAGGAGGCGGGCGGCGGGTGGCTGGTGGCGGGTGGGCAAAGAAGGGAATGTCATTTGACGGTTTTCTCCTGGTGTTGAATGAAGCTGGAGAGTCGGCGCGTGGGTTGCTTCAGAGCAGTCAAGCCCTCGTCTCTTCGGTGTGGTTCAGTAAACCTGGATCGGCAGGAAAATTCCAGGAGGGCAGGCCCCGACCTCCAACTCCCCTACAGTCCCTCGGCGGCCATCGCCACAGCTTTCATCATGGCGGCAGCTTTGCTGCGGGTTTCCTGCTCCTCGGCGGCCGGGTCGCTGTCGGCCACGATGCCGGCGCCGGCCTGAATGTGAACCCGGCCCCCAGTCACGACCATGGTGCGCAGGGTCAGGGCCATGTCCATGCTGCCGTCGAAGGCGATGTAACCGAACGCTCCGCCGTAGGGGCCGCGCCGCACGGGTTCGAGTTCGTCGATGATCTGCATGGCGCGGATTTTGGGGGCGCCGCTGACGGTGCCCATGGGCAGGACGCTGGCCAGCGCATGCAGCGGCGTGAGGCCCTCCCGCAGGGTGCCGCTGACCCCGCTGACGATGTGCATGACATGGCTGTAGCGTTCGATGGAAAAGGCGTCGTGGACGCGGACGCTGCCGTACTCGCTGACTTTGCCCAGGTCGTTGCGGCCCAGGTCGACCAGCATCAGGTGTTCGGCGCGTTCCTTCTCGTCTTGCAGCAGGTCGGTAGCGAGGGCGTCGTCGGCTTCGGGCGTCTGGCCGCGCACACGGGTGCCGGCGATGGGGCGGGTGGTGACGTTCAGGCCGTCGCTTTTCAGCAGGCTTTCGGGGCTGCTGGCAACCAGCGTGACCTCGCCGAGGTGCAGGTAACCGAGGTAGGGGCTGGGGTTCACGCGGCGCAGGGCGCGGTACAGCGCGAAGGGGTGAACGGTCAGGTCGGCGGAGAAGCGCTGGGAGGGCACAAACTGGAACACGTCCCCGGCCCCGATGTACTTCAGGCCCTTCTCGACCACGGCCTTGAAGCCCTCGGGGGTGAAATTGCTGGTGAAGGTCGGCGTGGGCGCGGGCGTCTGACCGGGAACGCCAGGCAGCGGGCCACGCAGCTTCTGAACGAGCTGGGCGACTTCCGCCCCGGCCCGCTCCGGCGTTTCAGCACTGGCGACGGCAATCAGGCGGTGCTTGAGGTGGTCGAAGATCACCATGCCGCGCGGGGCGATAAACAGCGCGTCGGGGACGTTCAGTTCGTCCGGATTGCTCTCCGGCAGATGCTCGTAGGCGCGGATGATGTCGTAGGCCGCGTACCCGACCGCGCCGCCGATAAATCCGGGCAGTCCGGCGGGAACGTCCACGGGGCGGCGCGTGGCGTGAAAAAGCCGCGCCAGCGGGTCAGCTTCCGGCCCGGCAAACTCGCCGAACACCCCGCTCATGGTCAGTTGCCCGGCGCGGTACTCGAATTTGCCCTGTTCACCCACGCCGATAAAGGAGTAGCGCCCCAGCTTCTCGCCGGCCTCGACGCTTTCGAGCAGGAAGGACAGCGCTTCGCCCTGCGAGACTTTCAGGTAGGCGGTCACGGGGGTGTCGAGGTCGGCGTTCAGTTCCTGAACGGCCACGGCGGTCTTGTTTTGTTGCAGCGTTTCAGTCATGGTTCTCCCGGCAAAAAGAAAAGCACCCGGTGGTTTTCGTCCACCCAGGCGCCAGCGTTCAAACAGCAACAGCAGTGCGTGACCCTAGGCGAACCCAGGCCACCACCACGCACTGTGAGCAATCATGTCTGAAGAATAACGCGCCCCGGGAGGCGCTTCACAACTTGACTACACTGCCACCAGTCCACGTTGCCTTCAGGTGATGGCCCGCAGCGCGAGCAGCACGGTGACGACGCTGGCGATGCCCATGACCGTCAGGGCCTGCCTGCGGGTTTTCTTGAGCAGCAGCAGGATGCCGATGCCGGTGACGGACACCAGCGTCAGCACCGCGCCGCTGAGGTCGATGACCCACTTCCAGCCCGTGCCGGCGTCGCGGCCCTTGTGCAGGTCGTTCAGGATGGCGACGCCGCCCTGTTCCAGCACGTTGACCTTGTAGCTGCCGGTCTTGACGTCGATGAAAGCATCGGCGCTGTACCCCGGCGCGGCGAAACTGATGTCGGCTTCCTGCGTGTCGGCGCGGGTATCGCCCACACGGCCCTTCAGGCCCTGCTGGGCGCGCAGTTCCTCGGCGACGGTCAGCCAGTTCACCTCGCCGTTCCTGATCCAGCCGGCCGGCAGGGTTCCTGTCACTTCCCGCTGCACTTCTTTCGTGCCGAACACCCAGTCCGGGTGGTTGAGGGTCACCCCGGTCAGGGCGAAGAACAGCACCACCAGCAGGCTGATCATGCTGGTGTAGGTGTGCAGCCAGCGCAGCCACACGTTCCACTGCGCCCTGGCGCTGCGGGGGCGGGCCGCCGGGCGCGTCACCACCGGACCGTCAGGCTTTGTTGAAGCTGACATGGGCGGCCTCGATGTCATTGTCGGCAGTCAGGGTTTTCTTGAAACTGGTGCTGCCGATGCTGACCTTCTCGCGCACCAGGCTGTACGGGCCGTGTTCGCGGGTGGCCTCGATGCAGACGTAGTAATCGCCCTGGGGCAGTTGCGTGCCCTTGTCGTTCTTGCCGTCCCAGGCCACGGCGTAGGTGCCGGGGTTGCGCGTGGCACTGCTGACGGTATCCAGCAGGCTGCTGTTCTCGCGCGTCCAGCGGCGCAGTTCGGCCAGCCAGCGGGGGTTCCTGCGGTTTTGCTGCACCCACACCACCAGATTGCGCACGGTTTTGCCGCTGGCGTCCTCGATCCACACCGCCACGTAGGGGCGTTTCACACGCCCGGAGGCCTGCGTGGCCACCGTGAACTGAATGTCGAGGGCCATGCCTTTCGTCCAGCTCTTGCCGGTGCTGGCGGCGGCCCCTGCCAGTCCGCCGGGCAGCAGGCGGCTGGCGGTCAGGGCAGCGGCGCTCAGGCCCAGTTTGTTCAGGAAGCTGCGGCGGGTTTCGTTGCGGGTGTCGTTGTTGGGCATGGGGGGTTCTCCTCTGAGGGTATGTTGCCGGCAAGGGGTTAGCTCAACGTTAAAATGCAGTCCAGTGGCCCGAGCGGTGCGGTTCTCCGTCCGCCGTCACGATCAACGCCGCCGCACCGGCCATGCGGTCAACGGTCGCCAGGCCTTCCTGAAGGGGCAAAACGCTCAGAACCGTCGCCAGGGCGTCCGCCGCCGCGCAGGTGGGCGCCTTGACGCTCACGCCAGGCACGCCCTGCACGGGCTGCCCGCTGCGCGGGTCGATGACGTGCGAGTACCACGTCTCCCCCACCCGGTAGCCGCGGTGAGCCCGGCCACTGGTGGCCAGCGCCCCGTCCTTCACGTGAACCCTGCCCAGCGGCCTGGCGTCGTCGCGCGCCGTGAAGGGATTGGCGACCGTGACGTTGACGCCTTTCCCGCCCAGCGTGCGCAGGTCACCGCCCGCATTTACCAGCACCGCCTGAACACCCGCCTGCGCGTGCGCCGTTTCCGCCATGCGGTCCACGATGAAGCCCTTCGCCAGGGCATTCAGGCCCAGCGGCAAAGTCGTGTGAAGTGTGCCTGTGCCGTCGTCGTGGAGCGTCCAAGGTTCAGCCTCGAGTTGCGCGGTCACAAGTTGGAGGTCACGCGCACCGGGCGGCCGACCTTCCGCCTCTGCCTGCTGCCACAGCGCCCCCAGGGCATCCGCACCGGGGTGAAACGCCCCGCCAGAAACCTGGCGCCACTCGTCGGCCAGTTGCAGTACCCGCCGGAGATCCGCGCCCAGCGGCACGCGCTCCCCGGGGCAACTCAGCCACTGCCGGAGTTCGCTGCGCTCGTCGAAACGGTTCAGCACCAGCGTCAGGCGTTCCAGCTCACCCAGCGCCGCCCTTTCCGCCGCTTCCGCCTCAAGACGGCTGCCGGCCACCACCTGAAGCTCCACTTCCGTTCCCAGCAGCCGCTCGTACACACTGTGCAGACGGTAAGGACGAAACCGGGACAGCAACCGGGCAGCGAGAGACATGCTGCCCACTTTGCCCGAGGAGAGAGAGACGACGGTTAAAGGAGACTGAGGGCTCAAGAAGTCGAGAAAAAGACTATTCCACCCGTGTTTTTTCCAATGACGCCTGACCCTCCATCCCTCACCGCCCTACTTCACTGGTTGCTGGCCACGTAGAAGATCAGCCCGATAAGGAGAATGTCCAGGGCCCAGCTGGCGGGGCGTTTGAGGCGTTCGTCCCTCTGTGCGCGCCAGATTTGCAGGGCCAGGCGCACGAGAAGAAGGCCGCCGATCAGGAACGGGCTGGGAAGCGGCCCGCCGAGAATCGGCACGAACAGCAAGACGCCCAGCAGGCCCAGCATCATGAAGCTGAGGATGGTGGGCAGGTCTGGCGTGGGTCGACCGTTGTTCATCTTTCTTCGCTGACGATAACGTCGCGGACGGCCTCCAGGACAAGGGCGCTATTCGGCGCGAGGTTCAGGCACAGATGATGGGTCTGGCCGTGCCAGCCTTCCTCCACGGCGGTGAGGCTGGTCTGCTGGGTGCCGTAGCCGCCGTACTGGCCGTCGTCGGTGTTCAGGATGACGCGGTACTCGCCGCCCTGCGGAACGCCGATGGTGTAGTTTTCACGGTACACCGGCGTCATGTTGCTGACCACCAGGCTCCAGTGGTTGCTGAGGTAATCGCGGCGCACGTAGGCATAAACGCTGCTCTCGGTGTCGTCCGCGCTGATCCACAGCATGCCGTCCTCGCGGTTGTCGCCCACGTGCCAGTCGGGGCGCTCGCGGTACAGGCGGTTCAGGTCGCGCACCAGGTTCAGCACGCCCCGGTGCTCGGGAATGTCCAGCATGTGCCACGGCAGCCCCACGGCCTCGTTCCATTCATTGCCCTGCGCGAATTCCTGGCCCATGAACAGCAGCTTCTTCCCGGGCGTCGTCCACATCATCGCCAGGAAGGCGCGGTAACCGGCGCGCTGGGCGTACCAGTCGCCGGGGAATTTGCTGACCAGGGCGCTTTTGCCGTGCACCACCTCGTCGTGGCTGATGGCCAGGACATAGTTCTCGGTGGTGCGGTACACGTTGAAGAAGGTGAGCTTGTGGTGGTCGAACTTGCGGTACACCGGATCGAGGCCGATGTAGTGCAGGTTGTCGTTCATCCAGCCCATGGCCCACTTGTAATCGAAACCCAGGCCGAAGGGCGTGGGGGTGGTCACGCCGGGAAACGCGGTGCTTTCCTCCGCGACGATGGTGCAGCCGGGGGCCATGTGGTGAACGACCTCGTTCAGGCGCTTCAAAAAGGCCACCGCTTCCAGGTTTTCGCGCCCGCCGTGAATGTTGGGCACCCAGTCGGTGCGCGAGAAATCCAGGTACAGCATGGAGGCCACCGCGTCCACGCGCAGGCCGTCGACGTGGTAGTCCTGAAGCCACTTCAGCGCCGAGCCGATCAGGAACATCACCACCTCGTTGCGCCCGTAGTCGAAGATGTAGGTGTTCCAGTCGTAGTGGTAGCCCTTGCGCGGGTCGGCGTATTCGTACAGGGGGCTGCCGTCGAAGTGCGCCAGCGCGAAGTCGTCGGTGGGGAAATGGCCCGGCACCCAGTCCAGAATGACGCCCAGCCCCAGCGAGTGCAGGTGGTTCACGAAATACTTGAAGTCCTCCGGGGAACCCATGCGTGAGGTCGGGGCGTAGTACCCGGTCACCTGATATCCCCACGACGGGTCGTACGGGTGCTCCATGACGCCCAGCAGTTCCACGTGCGTGTACCCCAGGTCGGTCAGGTACTCGCCCAGCTCGTGCGCCAGTTCGCGGTAATTCAGGAACCAGCCGTCCTCGCGCCGGCGCCAGCTGGGGGCGTGGCACTCGTAGATGCTGACCGCCTGATCAAAGCCCTGCGAGCGGCCCTTCATCCAGTTTTCGTCCGACCATGTATAGTCCTGATCCCAGATGATGCTGGACGTGGCCGGACGCGTCTCGAAGAACGCGCCGTAGGGGTCGGCCTTGTCCACCGTGCGACCATCCGCCCCGGTCACGCGGAACTTGTAGCGCTGCCCGTGCTGCGCCCCCACGACAAATGCGCCCCAGTACCCGAACTCCAGGCGCTGCATCGGGTGGTCGAAGCCATTCCAGCCGTTCCAGTCGCCCACCACGCTCACGTGCTGCGCGTTGGGTGCCCACACCGCGAAGCGCACACCCGCCGCGCCCCCCTCGGTGGTGACGTGGGCGCCCAGCAGTTGATCGGGACGCACCAGGTCAGCCGTGACCAGCTTCTGCAAATGACCATGATCCAGCGGCAAAGTGACACTCATGAACCGAGTCTAGCCGGCCCTCCTCCTGCCGACCGGAGAACGCCCAGGAAGGCAAAGGAGAGATGAAGGCACAGCAGCACAGAAACCAGCCCCCGCATTGAAGGGGAGCTGGTCTCTGAGGGGATAGCTGTTTGCTCTCTTACTGCACCTTGACGATCCAGCCTTCGGGCGCGTCCTTATCCCCATACTGAATGCCGACAAGCTCGTCGTAGAGGCGGCGAGTGAGGGGGCCGGGCTGACCTTCTACGCCGAACTGGTGAAAGTGCTCGCCGTGCTGAATGCCGCCGATGGGCGTGATGACGGCGGCGGTGCCACACGCGCCCGCTTCGCTGTACCCGTCGAGCTGGTCGATGTACACGTCGCCTTCCTCGACCTGCAGGCCCAGGCGTTTTTCGGCCAGGTGCAGCAGGCTGTACTTGGTGATGCTGGGCAGGATGCTGGGCGACTTGGGCGTGATGAATTTCTTGCCGTCTTTGGTGATGGCGAAGAAGTTGGCGGCCCCGACTTCCTCGATTTTGGTGTGGGTGGCCGGGTCGAGGTAGATGGCGTCCGCGAAGGTGCGGCCCCGGGTGTGAGCGGCTTCCTCGTGCGGCAGCAGGCTGGCAGCGTAATTCCCGCCGACCTTGGCGGCCCCGGTGCCATGCGGCGCGGCGCGGTCGAACTGCGTGGTGATGAAGTTCATGGGGGTCAGGCCGCCTTTGAAGTAAGGGCCGACTGGCACGCAGAACACGCTGAAAATAAATTCGGGCGCGGGGCGCACACCGATGTTGTCGCCCACGCCGATCAGGAAGGGCCGCAGGTACAGGCTGCCGCCCGTGCCGTAAGGGGGAATGAAATGCTCGTTGGCCTGGACAACCTGCCGGCACGCCTCGATAAACATCTCGCTGGGGACTTCGGGCATCAGCAGGCGGCGGCAACTGGCCTGCATGCGGGCGGCGTTCTGATCCGGGCGGAACAGGTTGATGCTGCCGTCCTGACAGCGGTAGGCCTTGAGGCCCTCGAAGCACTGCTGGCCGTAGTGCAGCGCCGTCGAACCTTCGGCGATGTGCAGCATGTTGTCCTCGGTCAGCGTGCCCGCGGCCCACGCGCCTTCTTTCCAGTGCGCCAGAAAGCGGTAGTCGGTGCGGATGTAACTGAAGCCCAGGCTGGCCCAGTCGATGTTGACTTCGCTGCGCTTGCGGGCGTCGGGGGTCACGGTGTTCACGGTCATGCCTTCACTATCCCCCATTGGCGGGAGCATGTAAAACCCGGCTTTCAGAGTTGTGTAACAGGAATCCATTAGGCTGGTCTGGTCAAAAGGAGAGTTGACCATGACCAAACTGAACATTGCCCTGCTGCTCAGCGCCTGCGCCTTCGGAAGCGCCTACGCCCAATCTTCCGCCCAGTCACCTGCCAAACCGGCATCTCCCCAACTCACGGCCGCCACCTACAAGGTCGTGACGGTCAAGGAAGGCGACAAACTCGTGGAGAAGCTGGTCGGGGGCGCGGGGGCGATGCCGAACGACACCCTGCAATTCAGCTACAGGATCGAGAACCCCGGCTCGCTGCCGCTGCCGGGCCTGAGCATCAACGTACCCATTCCAGCCCAGGTGACGTACCTGTCTCACACCTGCTCCGCGACGGGGTTCAAGGCGCAGTACAGCATTGACCCGCACGTCTATGACGCCAAGACGAAGGCCATCAACATGAACCTCAAGAAATTTGGCGACGCGCCCCTGAAAAAGACCGTGACTGTGAAGGAGAACGGCGCGAATGTGAAGAAGGAAGTGAACGCCACCCCCGCCGATTACACCGCAGTGCGCCTGCTGCTGCCGGATCTGGCCGCCGGTCAGAACGGGGAATGCAGCGTGCGTGTCAAGGTGAAGTAGGTGCAGCACAAGTAGGTGCAGTAAGCGCCACGGCCACCTGCATACCTGCCAACAGCTTCCAGCAGCCCGACCACCCGTGTCCGGGCTGTTTTTTCGTGCGGACACCCGATTCAGACACCTGAGCGCCGGCCCACGAACCTTGCGGCATACTCGGCCTCAACGTGAAGACGGATCGCCCCACCCTGCCGCCCATTCCGACCCTGCTCCTGGCAATGGTCATTCTTCAGGGGGGCGCAGCCTTCGCCAAGACGCTGTTTCCGCTGGTCGGCCCGCTGGGCACCACCACCCTCCGAACTTCGCTGGCGGCCCTGATGCTGCTGGCGGTGTTTCGCCCGAATCTGCGCACCCTGACGCGGGCCGACTGGCGACTGCTCATACCTTACGGGCTGGCCCTGGGCCTCATGAACCTGTCGTTTTACCTGTCGCTGCGCCTGCTGCCGCTGGGGCTGGCAGTCACGCTGGAATTCATGGGCCCGCTGCTGCTCTCGCTGTACCTGTCGCGCCGCCCGGCCGATTACCTGTGGGTCGCGCTGGCCGGGCTGGGCATTTTCCTGATGGTGCCGCACACGGGCGGCGCCCACTTCAACCTGGCCGGGGCGGCGCTGGCGCTGCTGGCGGGCGCGTTCTGGGTGGCGTATATCCTGATCGGCGGGCGCGTGGGCCGCCGGTTGCCTCCAAACGTGGCCGTGACCGCGGGCATGCTCGTGGCGGCCCTCGTCAGCCTGCCATTCGGGCTGGTGTCGGCGGGCAGCGCCCTCTTTCAACCGGACGTGCTGCTCGCGGGACTGGCAGTGGCCCTGCTGTCCAGCGCCCTGCCGTACACCCTGGAACTTCAGGTGCTGCGCGCCCTGAACGCCAAAGTGTTCGGCGTGCTGATGAGTATGGAACCTGCCATCGCCGCCCTCAGCGGCCTGGTGATCCTGCACGAGCGCCTCAGCCCCGGCCAGTGGGCGGGCCTTTTTGCGGTCATGATCGCCAGCGCGGGCATCACGCTGACGGGCAAGGCCGAGCCGCACGCCGAGCCGGAACCGGTGAATTAGGGTGTGGACGGAGGTCACGGCCGTCATTACCGCGGGCGGACAGTCGCGGCGATTCGGGGCCGATAAGGCGCGGGCCGTGCTGGCGGGGTCGACGCTGCTGGAGCGGGTCGCCGGCAGCCTGAGCCGTGCCGGGCGCCGGATTCTGATCGCGCCGCCGGGGAAATACTTGCTGCCCGGCTGGGAGGCCGTGGCCGACGGGCGTCCGGGCCAGGGGCCACTGGCGGGGCTGGAAACCGCCCTGAAGCACGCCGGAACCGGGTGGGTGGCGTTTGCGGGGGTAGATCTGCCGCTGCTGACGCCCGCCTACTGGGAAACGTTGCTGCAAGCGCGCACGCCTGACTCTCAGAGCGTTCAGGCCGTTCACCCGGCGCGCGGCCCGCAGCCGCTGGCGGCGCTGTACCACGTCTCGCTGCTGCCGGATCTCACGAGAATGCTCGACGCCGGGGAGCGCCGGTTACGGCAGGCCGCCCCACCCAGCCGCACCGCCCTGGTGTCCGGCCTCTCTGAACGCTCTTTCGTGAATGTGAACACCCCCGACGACCTGAACAGCCTTCAATCCTGAAAACCTCCTCCCACCCCACTTTTCCCACCCCCGACCATCCCCACCCCACAACCTCTATCATCAGCCCCATGACCACAGGTGACCTGTCCAGCAAGCTGAACCGTGACCAAGCCCAGGCGGAATTGTTTGATCTGCTGCGTATTCCCAGCGTCAGTGCCGACCCGGCGTACCGGGCCGACGTGCGCCGCGCCGGCGAGTGGGTGCGGGCGAAACTGGAGGGCATGGGCTTCACGGCGCGCCTGGACGAGACGCCGCTGCACCCGGTGGTGTACGCCGAGCGTCTGGTCGACCCCAGCAAGCCGACGGTCATGATTTACGGTCACTACGACGTGCAGCCCGAAGCGCCGGCCGAGGAGTGGAAAACCCCGCCCTTCGAGCCGACCGTGCGTGACGGCCGCATCTACGCCCGCGGCAGCACCGACGACAAGGGGCAGGCTTACGCCAACATCAAGGGCGTGGAGTTGCTGCTGCAAGAAGGCGAACTCCCCGTGAACGTCAAATTCTTCATCGAGGGCGAGGAGGAAATCGGCAGCCCCAGCATGGTGCCCTACCTTCAGGCCCACAAGGACGAATTGAAGGCCGATGTCATCGTGATTTCCGACGGCAGCCGCTTCGCGAAGGACGTGCCGACCATCACCTACGGCGTGCGCGGCCTGAGCTACGTGGAAATTCACGTACAGGGCGCCAACCGTGACCTGCACAGCGGCAGCTATGGCGGGGCCGCCCCCAACCCCATCAATGCCCTGTGCGAGATCATCGCCAAACTGAAAGACGACCAGGGCCGCATCACCATTCCCGGCTTCTACGACGACGTGATTCCCCTCACCGACGACGAGCGCAAGATGTGGGCCAGCCTGCCGCACAGTGACCAGGACTTCATGAACAGCATCGGCGTCAAGGCCCTGCCCGGCGAGGAAGGTTACAGCACGCTGGAACGCATCTGGGGTCGGCCCACGCTGGACGTGAACGGCATCTGGGGCGGGTACCAGGGCGAGGGCAGCAAAACTGTGATTGCCGCCAAGGCCGGCGCGAAAGTCAGCATGCGCCTGGTTCCCGGCCAGAACCCCGAGAAGATCACGAAACTGATTCAGGAGTACGTGCCGCAAATCGCCCCGGCTGGCGTGAGCGTCGAAGTCATCGACCACCACGGCGGGCAACCCGTGAAATTCGCCACCGACAGCCAGGCCATTCAGGCCGCCAACCGCGCCCTGCACCGCGTGTACGGGCGTGACGCCGCCTTCGCGCGTACCGGGGGCAGCATTCCCATTGTGGCCGCCTTCAGCGAAATTCTGGGCACCGAAGTGCTGTTCGTGGACTACGGCCTCAACGAGGACGCCCCCCACAGCCCCAACGAGAGCTTCGCGCAGGAAGACTACTTCAACGGCATCCTGACGGCGGCGTACCTGCTGGAGGAACTGGGGAACTCGTGAAACTCGCCTTTCTCGCTTCACATGGTGGAAGTGCCGCGAAACATCTGGTTCAGGCGTGCCGCGAGGGGGCACTGGACGCCGTGCCGGTGGCCCTGGTCAGCAACAACAGCACCTCTGCGGCGCTGGCCTGGGCACGGGCAGCGGGGTTGCGGACGGCCCACCTGAGCAGCGCCCGATACCCGGACGCCGGCGAGCTCGATGAAAGGATCTGCTCGTTCCTGCTGGATTCGGGCGCGGACACGCTGGTGCTCAGTGGCTACATGCGTGAACTTGGCCCGCGTGTCCTGAACGCTTTCGCGGGGCGACTGGTGAATATTCACCCCAGCCTGCTGCCGCGTCACGGTGGGCGCGGCATGTACGGCGACCGCGTTCATGAGGCGGTGCTGGCGGCGGGCGACACGGAGAGTGGGGCGACCGTTCACCTCGTCACCGCCGGCATCGACGAGGGGCCGATGCTGGCCCAGTCGCGCGTACCCGTCCTGCCCAGTGATGACCTCGCCTCCCTGAAAGCCCGCGTGCAGGCGGTGGAAGGTGACCTGATGCTGCGGGCCTTGCAGGAACTGGCGCGGCCATGAAGTTAAAGCGGGCCGGTCGGAAGGGCTGGCCCAGAGTCGTGTCGGATGAGGAACTTGTTCTTCACGTTCCCGGTGGCGTCATGGTGGATTACGTGGCGGGCGAGGTGGTGCGGCCGCTCGACGTGGAGTTTCGTGGGCGCACCCTCCGTATTCTGGACAGCGGCTACCGCTGGTTGCACTTTGCGCCAGTCAGCGCGAATCACGCGGTGACGGTGCAACTAGACCAGCACCTTGAACCCGTTCAGATTTACGTCGACATCTGCGACGGCCACGGCATCGACCCGGACGGCGTGCCGTTCACGCATGACCTGTATCTGGATGTCCTGGCCGTGTGCGAGGTGCAGGCGGACGGGACGTGGCACGTGACGGCAACGGAAATCATCGATCTGGCCGAGCTGGATGAGGCGCTGACAGCCGGGAAAATCACCCCAACACAGTTTGAGCTGGCCTGGGCCGAAGCGAAAGGCGTGGAAGGACAGTTGAACGCGAATGCCTTTCCCGCCCTGGACGTCATTCGGGCCTACCTGCGCGATCAGAGGGGTTTGAACTCTCCTCCATGAATCCGAGAACATCACCCCGATTCGCTGCGCGCCGTTCAAAGCCCTCTTTGCTTTCACTCGCGTCCGCTCAGAGGAACAGAAGGAAATTTACCTTCTCGTTTTCAAAGTGGTCTCAGCCATGAGGTGGCGACGGCACGAACTTCAGCGCTGGGAACGCTGGAAGGACGGTTCCTTCCAGGTGTTGCAGGTGCCGGACGGGGTGATCGTGGATTTTCGCATTTCCGAAGTGCATGCGCCTTTCGTGTCCACGGTAAGGGGCGAGGGGCGCACGATTTTCGATGTCGGGTTCCGCTGGGTATACTTCACGCCGCTGGCGCAGCAGCACTCGGTGATCCTGGTACTGGACGCAGCGAATGTGCCGCTCCAGGTTTACGTGGACATCACGCAGGGCAACCGCCTCGATCCGGACGGGGTTCCGGCCATAGACGACGTTTTTCTGGATGTGCTGGCCTGGGTGGAACTTACCTCTGATGGCAAATGGCGATTGGGTGAACCGGAAATTGTTGACCAGCACGAACTGGATGAAGCGCTGGCAGCGGGCCTCCTCTCCCCTAACCAGCACGCGGCGGCGTGGGCAGAGGCGCGGCGAGTGGTGGACATGCTCAGCACCGGGCGTTTCCCAGCGCTGGAGATCATCCGGAGTTACCTGACCCACAGTTGAGCCCGCAGTTGAAACCCCTCCTTTCCAGCCAGAAGAAGGCCGGGGACGTGAAATCCCCGGCCTCCTGTCTGGTTGCCCTCAGCCCTGCGCGGCTTTCTTCAGGCGTTCGGCCTTGTCGGTCTGTTCCCAGGGAAATTCGGGGCGGCCGAAGTGGCCGTAAGCGGCGGTCTGCGCGTAGATGGGCCGGCGCAGGTCGAGTTCCGCGATGATGGCTTGCGGTCGGGCATCGAAATGCTGGGTGACCAGTTCGGCGAGCTTCTCGTCGCTGACGGTTCCGGTACCGTAGGTGTCGACGCGCAGGCTCACGGGGTTGGCGCGCCCAATGGCGTAGGCGACCTCCACCAGGGCGCGTTTCGCCAGGCCGGCGGCCACGATGTTCTTGGCGATGTAGCGGGCGTAGTACGCGGCGCTGCGGTCGACCTTGGTGGGGTCTTTGCCGCTGAACGCCCCACCGCCGTGCGGCACTGCCCCGCCGTAGGTGTCCACGATGATCTTGCGCCCGGTGAGGCCCGTATCGCCGTGTGGCCCGCCGATGACGAAGCGGCCGCTGGGGTTGATGAAGTATTTGGTTTCGGGGCGCAGGTACTCGGCGGGAATCACGGCCTGGATGACGTGTTCGAGCATGTCGGCGCGAATCTCGTCGTTGATGACGTTCTCGCTGTGCTGGGTGCTGATGACCACCGTGTCCACGTAAGTCTCGGTGGCTTCGTGCGGTTCGCCGTCACGCACCACCGTCACCTGCGCTTTGGCGTCGGGACGCAGGTAGGTCAGGGTGCCATTCTTGCGCAGCTCCGCGATGCGGCCCGTCAGTTTGTGTGCCAGCGAGATGGGCAGCGGCATGAGTTCCGGCGTTTCATTGGTGGCGTACCCGAACATCAGGCCCTGGTCGCCCGCGCCAATTTCGCTGTACCTGTTGGCGGGGTCGGCCCGTTCGGCGTCGGTCATGCCGCGCCATTCTTCACTGTGGTTGACGCCCCCGGCGATTTCCGGCGACTGCTCGTGCAGGCTGACCAGCACCGCGCTGTACTCGGCATCGAAGCCGTAGTTGGCGCGGGTGTAGCCGACTTTCATCACGGCGTCACGCACGGTCTTCTGAACATCCACGCGGGCCTTCTTTGCGGTCACCTCGCCCGCCACCACGGCCATGCCGGTGGTCAGCAGGGTTTCCACCGCTACGCGGCTGGTGGGTTCCTGCCGCAGAAACTCGTCGAGGATGCTGTCCGAGATGAAGTCGGCCAGCTTGTCCGGGTGGCCTTCCGATACCGATTCCGATGTGTAGTACTTCCTCATGCCTACTCCTGCGAGATGGTGGGGCTGCGTTTCACAGAACAAACCTGCAAAGGAGTGCCGCACTGTGTCCCCGCTCGCATCGACGCCGCTGGCGTCATGTGAAGGGTAGAGTCTGGGGGCAAGAGAGTCAAAGGTCAGGGTCGGCGAGCGAAGACTGGGCGAAGACCGGGGGCTAAGGTAACAGGCGACGCGGTGAGGGGCGGGGCTGCGCCTGGGCCACCGGAAAGCCTACCGGCCGCGCAGGCGCGGGTCGCCTGGGCCGACCGCGAAGGCCCCGCCCCACGGCGCGTAGCGGCTGCGGAACACCTCGCGGCGCACCACCCGGCCCTGCGCGTCCCGCAGTTCCCGGATCACCTTGACGCTGGAACCCGCCGACGGCATGTCAATGCGCACCGCCTCGCCCCGCTTCAGACCGCGGTCGAGCAGAAACTGGGGCGCCAGCGCCGGGCGCACGTCCGTCTGCTGCGGGGGCAGCACGCTGACCTGCCACACGGGCGGGGCCCCGAACAGGTGAACGCGCAGCACCTCGCGCCCGACGTCCCACTCGGTCTGCACCAGCAGCGACAGGCGGCCGGAATTGCGAAACCGCAGGTTCTTGACCGGTGCGTACACCGCGGCGTCCAGCCCCGGCTGACCGTAGTACGCGACCTGATGCGAGTGGGGGTGACGCTCCAGGATGGGCAGCCCGGCCTGGAGTGCGGCGCGAAAGACCGTGGTACTGACCTGACAAATGCCGCCGCCGTCCTCGGTCGCCAGGCCCCCGCCGCTAATCACGTAACCGGGCCGAAAGGCACCGCTCAGGCGGGCCGGGCGCAGCAGCCGGTTGAAGTCGAAAGCCTGGTACGGCACGACCCACACGCCGTCCAGCGCGGCCGCCCCGGTGACGATGTTGTGGACACGGAACTCGGGGCTGCCGGTAAAGGTCGTCTCGCCGCTGCCCAGGTGAACCAGCCCTTTTTCCTGAAGCGATGCCACCGATTGCGCCGGGGCAACGAGTTTGAGAGTAAGGAAAACGCGCTGGCGACCTCCTCGGAGCGCGTTTTTCAAGGCTGTTTCTGTGACGCGGCGATCGACGATGAGACCCGCATGGGCCTGAATCTCCCAACCACGTTCGGCCCGCACGAAACGGGCGTCGCGTGGTCGATGGGCCTCAATTTGCCGGTAAACCGCGTTTAGTTGCGGGCGCAGGGCCGTTAAGGTGCCGTCTTGGAGGGCCGCCAGGGTTGGCGGTGACAGGTCGAGGGTCGCCCCCCTGGCCACGTAACGCCGCTCCACCTGGCCCCCGAAGCCGACGATGTGCGGGACTTCCCAGGTCAATGAGAGGCGGCGGCCCTGACGCTGCCAGACAGCCTGCCCTGCGCCGAGCTGCGCCGCGTCCATCTGCGCCGGGGCTGGCTGAGTCGTTCCCGCTGGCCCGGTCACAACCCTGGGGCGCTGGCAGGAGTTAAAAGTGCTGACGAGAAGGCTCGCCAGCACCAACTTGTACAGAAGGTGTCTCAATGTACTCAGGGCATGATGACGCTGTCGACCACGTGGATCACGCCGTTGCGGGCCATGATGTCGGCGCGGGTCACGCGCGCGTCGTTGATCATGACGCTACCGTTCATGGTGCTGATCCGCAGCGTGCCGTTGTTGGCGGCCGTGGCGTTCGAGAGTTTGACCACCTGTCCCGAGGTCACGCGCCCCGGCACCACGTGGTACAGCAGCAGGTCACGCAGCTTGGCCCGGTCATTGAGCAGGGCGTTCAGCTGATCCTGGGGCACCTTGGCGAAAGCCGCGTTGGTGGGGGCAAAGACGGTATACGGCCCGGCGCCGTTCAGCGTATCGACCAGACCGGCCGCCTGAACGGCGGACAGCAGGGTGCTGAAGTTGGGGTCGTTGGCCACGATCCCGGCGATAGTCGTGCGCCCAGGCACCATGCTGCCGGAACCAGCGAGGGCAGTGGTGGTCAGGAGGGCGGCGCTCAGCAGTGCAAAACGTTTCATGGAGGCTCCTTGAGCAAGTGCAGGGTGTCCCAGGAAGCGCACAGGCTCTTCACGGCGATTAGGGGTTGACATTTCGTGTCCAGAATGGCAAAGGGATGAAGGTGTTGACGCCTCATCCCGACTACAGTTTAATGCCCATCCCCCAGGCCGCAACGCTGATTGCCTTTCAGGTTCA